>NZ_JAUBUJ010000054.1:0-55432 GCF_036705405.1 Microcoleus sp. B13-B6 | reverse complement strand
AATTAAAGCGACTGGACATGGGACACGCCAAATGTGTCGTACCGACAAATTGGGTTTCCCGTCCCGCTATGTTCCCAGGTTTAAGTTTGTTAAAGGTTTTCAAACGGGAGATATCGTCAAGGCGGTTGTAACTTCTGGTAAAAAGGTTGGTATATACGTTGGACGTGTTGCCGTAAGAACCAGTGGTTCATTCAATATTTCCGCCTCGGAATTGGTGTCAGGAATTAGTCAGAAATATTGTTCACTTGTTCATAGAAAGGATGGTTATTCATATGCGGCCTAAACCTTGCCCCCCTTTTCCTCTCGCCACTGACCTGACTACAGGTACAGTGGGAGTCTCCAAGGGGGAATAAAGATGAAACTGCGTCGAAAAACACTATCGATCATTGGCATTACCATCGCTGGACTGACTAGCATTCTGTATGTCGCCTCCTCAAGCATCCTCTTGGGCAGCCTGATCAAAGCAGAGGAACAAGAAGCCACACAGGTTGTCAAGGGAGTGCTCAATGTGTTCGGGCAAACCGCAGATGACTTTAACTCGCGCTTTGCCGATTGGTCGTCCTGGGACGACACCTACAATTTTATCCAAAACCGCAACTCAGAATTCATTGACTCCAATTTAATTCCAGAAGGGCTCGCTAATATAAGAGTTAATATAGCCGTATTTGTCAATACTTCGGGCAAAATAGTTTACGGTACGGGTTTAGACAGCGAAAAGCTGAAACTAACGCCTGTTCCAGAAGCATTAAAACGGCGCATTTCTCTCAGCGACCCGCTGTTGCACCACCCCAACGCCAAAAGCAGCCTCGCTGGTATCATGCTGCTACCGTCAGGGCCAATACTGATTACTTCCCGGCCTATTCTCACGACTAAAAGCACTGGCCCGATCCGAGGTACGCTGATATTCGGGCGCAATTTGGATGCTACGGGCATTGCAAAGGTTTCTAAAATTACTCGCTTGCCGCTAATCGTACACAGCGTGAATGAGGCTAGGTTGCCTGCAGACTTTCAGCAAGTGCGGGAGAAACTGTCGGAAAAAAAACCGATTTTGGTGCGTCCTTTAAGCGAAGAGTCGATCGCGGGTTACGCTTTGATCAGGGATATTTACAACCAACCTGCGCTGCTATTGCGGGTGGATATCCCCAGAGAAATATACCGGCAAGGTCAGATTAGTTTGCTGTACCTGCTGGGGTCTGTAGCGTTAGTAGGAGTTGGGTTAGTCGGCTGCACTCTACTACTGCTAGAGCGTCTTGTACTGTCTCGGTTGAGCAGTTTGGCGAAAGCAGTGAAGCGCGTCAGTAGCAGCCAAGACCTCTCGGTGCGACTACCGGTGACGGGTGAAGACGAGTTGTCCGACCTTGCCCATACTATCAACGGAATGTTGAGTGCGATCGCCCAAGCCGACAGCGAACAACTTGAGGAAAAAGCCCGCTACAGAGCCGTCGTGGAGCAAGCTACAGATTGCATTTTCCTGTGGGACGCTCAAACCAAACGTCTTTTGGAAGCCAATACAGCGTTTAGAGACTTGCTCGATTACAGTCTTGATGTGATTTCGCAACTGACTATTTACGATATCATCGCTTACTCTAAAGACCTAATTGACAACAATATCGAGTTGCTGCTGACGGACAAACAATTCAGAATTGGCGAAGTTCTCTACCGCCGCCGAGACGGTTCCTGCGTGGATGTAGAAGTGAGCGGGAGCGTGATTTCCTACGGCGGCCGCGAGATTATTTGCACGGTTGTCCGCGACATTACCGAGCGCAAACAAGCCGAAGCCGAACTGCGAGCCTCGGAAGAACGGTACAGACTTTTGTTTAAAAATAACCCCCATCCGATGTGGGTTTACGATTTAGAAACTCTGGAATTTATAGCCGTCAATCAGGCAGCCGTCGAACATTACGGCTACACTCGCGACGAATTTCTCAAGATGACCGTTGCGGACATTCGTCCCCCCCAAGAGATGCCGAGATTGATAGAAAATATCTCTCCAGTAGATGCCGGTATTGAGTTTGCAGGTGTGTGGCAGCACCAGAAAAAAGACGGAACAATTATTGATGTAGAAATTACTTCTTATGCTCTGGTATTTGATAGTAGAAATGCTGAATTAGTGCTGGCTCACGACGTAACCGACCGCTTGCAAGCCGAGGCAGAACTCTACAAGGCAAAGGAAGCTGCAGAAGCAGCTAATTTGGCTAAAAGCCAGTTTTTGGCTAACATGAGCCACGAACTGCGAACTCCTCTGAATGCGATTATCGGTTACAGCGAGATTCTGCAAGAAGAGGCTTTAGATTTGGGCGAGGAAAATTTTGTGTTGGATTTGGAGAGAATTCACAATTCAGGCCAGCTTTTACTTTCCTTAATTAATGATATTCTGGACCTGTCGAAGATTGAAGCCGGTCACGCGGAACTTGAATTAGAAACTTTTGACGTGTCGGAGGCAGTTCAAGATGTAGTCCGAACTGTTGAACCGCTATTTTTGCGGAACACTAATCGCCTGAATGTGGAATGTCCTAATAATATTGGCGAATTGTATTCCGATCAAATTAAGTTTACTCAAATTTTGTTTAATTTGCTCAGTAATGCAGCTAAGTTTACTCATAAAGGGACAATTACACTCAGCGTTGAAAGAATTAAAAATGACGAGAATCGTTGGAATTCGGAACAGTTAATTATTAAGTGTACTGATACGGGGATTGGGATTACTCCTGAACAGCTACAAAAGTTATTTCAACCTTTTACGCAAGCTGATGCTTCGACTACCCGCAAGTACGGAGGTACGGGTTTGGGTTTGTCAATAGCGCAGAAATACTCTCATATGCTGGGGGGAGAAATTACTGTGAGTAGCGAGTTTGGCAAGGGGTCAACTTTTACTCTGATGTTGCCAGCATAGCTCGATTTTAGATGTTATAGCAATCCTAAATGATTCAGATAAATTTGTAGGGGTAGTGCTACCCCTACTCCCCGTGCCTACCCCCTATCTATCGGGCAACCACGGGGAGTAGGGGTCGGATTGCCCCTACAATAATTATGAGAATGATTTAGGATTGCTATAGATGTTAGATGTTAGATGTTAGATTGGGTAAAAAGTCCTGACTAGAAACAACATAAATACGGTTTGTAGTCAGGCTTCAGTCAACTCCCAATCAGCTTTTAGCTAATTAGGACTAAACTTTTGAAGACCAACAACTTTAATACTCAATACCTGCTTGAGCTTTAATGCCTTGTTCTCGGAATGGATGCTTAACTAAAGTCATTTCTGTCACCAAGTCTGCCCGTTCGATTAGCGCTGGCGGGGCGCCTCGGCCTGTTAAAATAATGTGGGTTTCTTCGGGTTTTTGGTCTAACCCGGAAAGCACTTGCTCGACTTGCAAATAACCTAGTTTTAATGCTATATTAACTTCATCTAGAAGAACTAATTTAAATTCGGGATTGCAGATAAAAGTTAAAGATTTTTCCCAGGCTTTTTGAGCTGTTTCGATATCTCGATCGCGGTCTTGCGTGTCCCAGGTAAAGCCTTCTCCCATTGCGTGGAATTCTAGCTGTTTTTCCCAGAGTTGAAAAACGGCTTTCTCTGCGGGTTCCCAAGCTCCTTTGATAAATTGTACTATGGCGACGCGGTATCCGTGACCGAGCGATCGCACAACCATTCCCAAGGCAGCCGTGGTTTTGCCTTTACCGTTACCCGTATTGACTATAATTAAACCTTTTTCTTTGGAGGAGTTAGCGATTCGCTGTGATTGCACTTCTTGGCGTCGCTGCATTTTCTGTTTGTGTTGTTCGGCTGTTAAGCCAGTGGGTGCAGTAGTTTCTGTATTGGTTTCCATGAGATTTTTTTTAACCGCAGATGAACGCAAATAAACGCTGACAGATGCAGGATGTCTAGTTATTGCCACAGTGTTTTCAAGTTTAGCACGAAACCGGGCAAAACATCTTCTCCCGATAGTTCTGTTGGACATTCCAAAACTTCTATTTCTTGTCCTTGGCGATAGATTTCGACTCTCCGGGTTTTGCGGTTGATTAACCAGCCTAATTTTACTTGGTTATTCATGTATTCTTGCATTTTGTCTTGAGTATCTTTTAAACTGTCCGTTGGCGACATTAACTCTAAGACAAAATCCGGGGCAATGGGAGGAAATTTTTGTTTTTGTTCGGGAGTGAGTGCATCCCATCTTGATTTTTCAATCCAAGAGACATCGGGAGAACGGTTTGCACCGCTGGGCAGTTTGAAGCAAGTTGAAGAATCGAAACAAATTCCCAGTTGAGTTTGTCTGTTCCAAATTCCAAAATCAGTAGCTATTTCAAAATTGTAATTTCCGGTTTCTCCTCCTGTGGGTGGCATGACGATTATTTCTCCTTTGGCGTTGCGTTCAAATTTGACATCGGGGTTTTCGCGACACAGTTGATAAAATTGGTCGTCGGTTATTTTGGCGATCGAGTTGAAGTTGATGGTAACTGCTATCATGGTATTTTATCAGGATGCGTTGGGACTTTTAAGCCAGATTATGTATATGAAGGCGGCTCAATGCCGAGCGATGCAGATGCTGTAAATATTATTAATGGTTAAGAGGATTTAATGGATATCTTTTTATGCACTTTGGCTCATTATATCACATCCTTATAACTAGCTATTAATAGTTTTATCAAATGCTTTTTGGAGGAAACACTTACAGACATACCAATAATAAAATGCAATGTTGATTTCGCTAAGCAATTTAGGTATTCCCTCTAGTAAACTGGAGAATATCTTGTTTTTTATATGCAGGGAATCAACGCCGATCGCAAAAAACAACAAGCCTACACCCGCTAACAATATTTGGTAGGGAGTTAACTGTAGTTCTCGCCGAAAAAACCATCCGTAGGATGACAAAACCACGGCGTATAAAAGACTTACTCCGAGCTTAGGAATTCCCCCGGCTACCATATATATATGAATTCTGTAAATTTCATTTAGTAAAAATCCACCTGTTAATAAAGCCGAAAACAGAATAAATCGATTTTCTGAAGTGCGCGGTTGAATACTTCGAGCTAATTTATAGGTGAAAGTACAAACAATGACGGGTACAGAACATAAAATTTGGAAAGTCCGAGTTAACAAAGCGACATTGGGATGGGGATAAGAATAAGGCGGCAAGAATAAATCGCTGACTTTTAACCCGGAAAGTTGAGTGAAAAATATCAGTATCGCCACCAATAATAAGGAGAAACAATTGAGGCGAACAACAAAGCGAGAAATAGTCATAAGCAATTAATCCCCAAAATTAGGTTTACTGCCAAAAGCCAAAAAAATTATATCACCAATATCTCTGGATATTTTGCTAAACTTAATCATGAGTGTTATCAAAACAAGGAGACAGTCATGCTGTCAGTGAAAGAAGCAGAATCGATCGTTCTAAATTTGGCGCAACCCCTCGACAGTCAGCGGGATGTAGAAACTGTAGACTTACTGGCAGCATCGGGGCGCATTTTGGCTGCACCCGTCACTGGTTCCCTGGATTTTCCTTATTGGGATAATTCAGCAATGGATGGGTACGCGGTGCGGTTTGCGGATGTGGAAAACTGTAGCACCGAAAAACCAGCGGTACTCGAAGTAGTTGAGGAAATTCCAGCGGGATATCGACCTCAAAGTACGGTGCAATCGGGGCAAGCGGCGCGAATTTTTACAGGTGCTATAATGCCAGCGGGTGCTGATACGGTGGTAATGCAGGAAGAAACAAGGCGTGAGGGCGATCGTATTTTTATCTTAGTTTCTCCTGAAAAACCGCAAGCATTTGTCAGACACAAAGGCGCTTTTTATCAAGCAGGAACAACTTTGCTAACTCCCGGTACAGTTATCAACGCCCCAGAAATGGCGGTGTTAGCAACTGCCCAGTGCATTCAAGTTCCCGTTTATCGGCGGCTGCGGGTGGCAATTTTTTCTACTGGTGACGAATTGGTATCGCCTGACGAACCTTTGGCACCGGGGAAACTGGTAGACTCGAATCAGTATGCTTTGACAGTTTTGTTGGCACAAATGGGATTTGAACCGATTCGATTGGGCATAGTTCCTGATAATGAAGAGGCGTTAAAGAAGGCGATAGCCGGGGCTGTGGCGACGGCGGATGTGGTGCTTTCTACGGGCGGCGTCTCGGTAGGAGACTACGATTATGTCGAGAAAATTTTGGCAGATTTGGGAGGAAAAGTTCACATTAGTTCTGTGGCTATTAAGCCGGGGAAACCTTTAACGGTTGCTGGGTTTAAAGGAGGTGAAAAAAATTCGGATTGTCTCTATTTTGGTTTGCCGGGAAATCCGGTTTCGGCTTTAGTCTGCTGTTGGCGGTTTGTTGTACCTGCTTTGAGAAAGATGTCTGGGCTTGGCCCGGATGCTTGGGGGCCGGAGTTTCTCAAAGCTAGGTGTAATGCTGAATTGCGATCGCCAGGTCGGCGCGAAACTTATGTTTGGGGTAAACTACATTTAGTTGCCGGAGTCTGGGAATTTGAACCTGCTAGCGGCAGCCAAAATTCAGCGAATTTAATTAACCTCGCCAATACGAGTGGTTTAGCAGTTTTGCCACCAGGGGACACCTGGATTGTACCGGGCGAATTCGTGGAAGTTTTAAAAGTTAGTCAGTAGTTAGTTGTTATTGGTTATGTGTTATTGGTTCGGTATAAGTTCATGTAAAATATTAACAACTAAGTAATCTTCCTTCTTCGGACTTCCATCGGACTGACATCCGTTACATCCGTTACATCCGTTACACAATCCGTTGCCGAACTTCCTTCTTCCTGACATCCGTTACATCCGTTACATCCGTTACATCCGTTACACAATCCGTTGCCGAACTTCCTTCGTATTATGAGAATTTTAATTGTTGAAGATGACCCGATGATGCAACTGGGATTAGAGCAAGTTTTAGCCGATTCCCCAGAGATAGAAATAGTAGGACAAGCAGAAGACGGCTATTTAGGCGTAGCAGCCGCACTGAAACTCAAACCTGATATTATTGTAATGGATATCGGTTTGCCGCGGCTCGACGGCATAGCAGCGACGCAGCAAATTAAAGCACAACTGCCAGAAGTTCGAGTCGTAATGTTAACTTCTCACACGGCAGAAACTGAAATTATTGCTGCCCTTTCTAGCGGGGCTGATGCTTATTGTATTAAAGGTGCTTCCGTAGACAGGCTGTTAGCAGCGATTGCAGCAGCAGCAGAGGGGGCTACATATCTTGACCCTCAAATTGCCCGGACTGTCATCGAACACCTGAAACCGCCGATACCTGCCTCTACAACTACTTTTGGCCAGTTGTCGCAGCGGGAATTGGAGGTGTTAAAATTAATGGTGGAAGGTAACAGCAATCCCGAAATTGCAGCGGCGCTTTACTTGAGTCCAAATACTATTAAAACTCACGTTCGCGGTATTATGAATAAGTTGGCAGTCGATGACCGCGTGCAAGCCGCAGTTGTAGCGCTGAGAACGGGATTGGTGTAAAGAAGTCAGTAGTCCGTAGTCATTAGTCAGTAGTCAGTAGTTATTTGTTGTTTGCTACCAATGCCCCATGCCCTGTTTGGCCCATGCCCTGTTTGGCCCATGCCCTGTTTGGCCCATGCCCCATGCCCAATTCCCAATTCCCAATTCCCAATTCCCAAAAAGTTTATGTCTGAATGGATAGAAATCGGTAAAATTGTAGCAGCTCAAGGTTTGGACGGGGAAGTGCGAGTCTATCCCGATTCGGATTTCCCGGAAAGGTTTATCGAACCGGGGAAGCGGTGGATTTTGCGACCTAACAAAAGTGAACCGGAACCGATCGAGTTTTTGGGCGGTCGCTACATTCCGGGCAAAGGGCTGTATGCTGTAGAGGTAGAGGGTGTGGAAGACCGCGATAGTGCTGAGGCGCTGCGGGGCTGTAAGTTGTTTGTTGAAAAGACCGATCGACCTTACCTCGAATCTGATGAGTTTTACGTCCAAGATTTGATCGGTATGGAAGTTTTTAACCAGTTAACCGGGGAAATCTTAGGCAAGGTAAGTGATATTATTCCTGCAGGTAACGACCTTTTAGAAGTAGAAACGAATCTAACGCCGCCGGAAACTGTCGCCGCAGAATTAGAAAAGCCAAAACAGCCTGAAACTCCCCAAGCAAACGCTGACCCCAGAAATACCCGCAAACCACGGAAAATTCGCGTTAAAGAGCCTAAATCCACAAAAATCTTGATTCCTTTTGTGGAAGAGATTGTGCCAGTTGTTGACTTAGAACAAGGCCGAATTGAAATTGTGCCTCCTCCTGGTTTGTTGGAATAATATCATGTCCGGTCGCTCGATCGCATCTGATATTAGTTATTAACAATTCCCACTTCTCAATTCCCGATATTAATCTTTTCCTCTATTTGTGGCTCGCACTATCAAGTAACTGATGGAAAGCGCGAAAATTGCTGTCGCCAAACCAATCAAGTCGGCTGCGGTTTTTTTTTCCAGGTCAAGAATGATGATTTTTCGAGATACTGCTATCAAAGAAGTTACAATAACTAGCTCTACTTGAATTACGTGCTTTTTCAGATAAGCTGTAATATTTTCCAAGATTTCCAGAGCAATTAAAACATTTAAAAATAACCCAAATATCACAAACAACGTGTCTTTTAACAAATTATCAGTGTGGTTTACCAATTCTTTTGCTAAAAAAATCAGCAAATCGCAAACGCTGAGGAGAATTACCCAAATCATCGCCAGTGATAAAATTTTAGATATTACTACTTCTACACTTTCTGTAAAATGCAGAAAATTTTCATCACTGCTTGACTTGGAAATTTGCCTAAATATTTTTTTCAGCATACCAGTGATTTAGTCTTAATTCTTAATTAATGATTTTGTCATTGTTCGGTACACTTTGCAAGCGTAAAACTCTGCGAGTGTGTAGTTTCACAACGGCAACCGGGCACTGGGGAAGGCGACTCTCTCTGCCTGTTATATTTTATACTTTTTCCTGTCAGCGAGGAATCGATCGCACGCGATCAACTCCTGCTTAATAAATTTTTGCCATAAAAAAACCTCAAACTATTGTCTAGCAATATTTTGAGGCTTTTAAGGCGCGGTGCGACCACTGAACTAACTATCTCTTCTCAACAGAGAATGATTGTTGGCTCCCAGCTTGCCCCGACGCCATATAGAAGATAGCTAAAAATTTAGCTCGGGTGGTTTAGTAGCGACGAGAATTGCCACCGCGATCGTTGTTACCCCAGTTACCACCACCAGAATTGGAACCACGTTCTTCACGGGGTTTTGCTTTGTTGACTTTGAGGTCGCGACCCATCCACTCAGCACCGTCAAGAGCCTCAATGGCTGCGGCTTCTTCGGCTTCAGTAGACATTTCTACAAAAGCGAAGCCCCGCATCCGACCTGTTTCCCGGTCAGCAGGCAACTGAACCCGCTTTACTGTACCGTACTCTCCAAAAGTTTGGTTGAGGTGCTCCTGCGTTACTTCGTAGGATAAATTGCCGACATAGATTGACATTGAACATTCTCCAGAATCAGAGTGTGTAGAGATTTAAATCCGGAGGAACGCCGATCGAACGAACTGCACTGCCGAAAATAAAGCCTTGTAAAACGATTATAGCACCTTGAGGTGCAAACGGCAATTGTCTGACTCGATTAATTAAAAAGAACGCAGAAGGCCTTCGCCAGAAGACATTCTCCCGAAGGAAAACCCCCCCCATGTCGATCGCCCGCGGCTTCCCGATCGTTCTGCGGTGATGTGTAACATCCCATAGTTAGACAGCAGATCAAGAAGTGGCGGCGAGGGGGGATTTTGGCCAATTAAATTCCCCAACTTCTGCGGTAACTTCTGATCCAACTTCCGCCGCAGTTTCTGCCCCAACCAGCACCAACTGCACCGCACAAGCTTTTAACTCAGGCTGTTTTGAATCTGGACAGCTTGCAGCATGAGTCATGGCATTGGCTTCAGCGCCTTCGGCCCACAGAGAACCCCAGTGCATCGGTACAAATAGCGTACCTGGGGCGATCGCCTTTGTGACTTTTGCCGGAAACTGCGCCTTGCCGCGGCGCGATCGAACTTCCAGCAAATCCCCCTCCTTAATCTGCAATGTGGCAGCATCGCGGGGGTGAATTTCCAAAAACGGATCGGGGTGCAATTGATTAATTTTCTCTGTTCTACCCGTCCGCGTCATCGTGTGCCAGTGTCCGTAAAGTCTCCCTGTCGTCAACACAAACGGATAATTTGGATCGGGAGGTTCTGCCAGTCCCCGCGAGTGATAGGCCGAAAATCTCGCCCGCGCGTCAGGAGTGTGAAAACGCCTGTCAGTATACAGCCGTTTCGCTTCGTTCGCTGGATGCACAGGCTCGTTTTCCCGGCAAGGCCACTGCTGCGGCCCTTCTTGGCGGATGTATTCGTGGCTGAGGCCGGTCATATCGCAAGGCTGCCCCCGCGTCAACTGTGCGTACTCTGTAAAAACCTCCGCACTGTTCTCGAAAGCAAAGTGTTCGGCAAAACCCAACCGGCGGCCGACTTCAGCGAAAATGCTCCAGTCGTCGCGGGCTTCCCCGGAGGGAGTGTCGAAACCGGGACAAAAGGTAACGCGGCGTTCGGAATTCGTCATTACTCCGGTTTTTTCGCTCCACTGCGTTGCCGGCAGCAGGATGTGAGCGTAGGCGGAGGTTTCCGTGGGATAGTAAGCTTCTTGATAAATAGTAAAGGGCGATCGCAGCAAAGCGGCTTTAGTGCGTTCCAAATCCGGCATACTCACCACCGGATTAGTAGCTGCAATCCACAGCAACTCGACTTCGCCACTTTCCAAACCGGTGATCATATCCCAAGCTGTGCGGCCCGGATTCGGGGAAATGCTTCCCGGTGCGATTCCCCAAAACTCCTCGACTTGGGTTCTGTGTTCGGCATTTTTCACAAAACGGTAGCCTGGGAGCAAGTGAGACAGTCCTCCGGCTTCCCGCCCTCCCATCGCGTTTGGCTGGCCGGTGAGGGAAAACGGGCCGCTTCCCGGTTTGCCGATTTTACCTGTCATCAAGTGCAAATTAATCAGCGATCGCACCTTTGCCGTGCCTTCCGACGACTGGTTTATTCCCATCGACCACAGAGACAAAACGCGCTGCGACTGTTCCCAGTAGTTGGCCGCCGTTTCTAACTCGCTGACAGTAATGCCGCAGCGCGAGGCTACAAACTCCGGCGTGTAGCTGCTAATAACCTCAGCAAAAGCTGAAAAATTCGCCGTGCATTCTTCTATAAACTCTGAATCTATTGCTTGCCTGCGTAACAGCAAATATGCAATTCCGTTAAGCAAATCTATATCCGTACCCGGTTTAATTGCTAAGTGCAAATCCGCCGCTTCAGCAGTCGGAGTCCGCCTTGGATCTACCACAATCATCTTGACATGGGGATGCTTTTTGTGGTACTTAGCTAATCGATTGAATACAATCGGATGGCATTCCGCTGTATTGCTACCGATAATAAAAGCGCAATCTGTTAATTCTAAATCGTCGTAACAGCAAGGCGGCCCGTCCGAGCCAAAGCTTTGAACGTATCCAGAGACTGCTGAAGACATACACAAGCGAGAATTAGCATCAAAATTATTAGTACCCAGACAACCTTTCATTAGTTTCTGGGCAATATAATAATCTTCTGTTGCGAATTGACCCGAACCGTAAACGCACAAAGCATCGGGGCCGCTGGTGCTGCGAATTGTTTGGATGCGGTGAACAATTGCATCGATAGCTTCGTCCCAGCTAGCGCGGCGGAACGGTTGGTCGAGAGTATCTCGCATCATTGGATACAGTAGCCGATCGCTCCGAATCGACTCTGCTACGGTTGCTCCCTTAATACAAACCATGCCCTGACTCGATGGGTGATTGCGATCGCCCCGCACTTTCCAACTTTGTTTTTTGTCGGGAACAACTTCTAGACCGCAACCTACACCGCAGTATGGGCAAAGAGTTTTTATAGTTTCCATCTGGTGATTTTAGATGCTAATTTTTGAAAGCTAATGCGTAATTGGTAATTCGTTATTATAGTCGGAACTGAGGGTTCCTGCAAATAACGTGAGAATAATTACTTAGTTTCCGCATATATGCTTCTCAGAAATCGACAATACCCTGATTTAAAATTACCCGCTATCTTACTAAAAATCGCCCTTGCTCTGGCTTGTAGCCAGCTTCGGGCTGCTACTAAATCTTCCTCAAACAGAGGAAATTCCACCTAACTCTTGTCACCCCCAAGGATGGGGGCTAGGAGGAATTTTTGCATAGCTCAAACAGCGCGTCGGTACTACTTTTGGCATAGTTGTTGATAGCAAGGTGAGATTTAGTGCGGGAGTATTATGTCGCCTATTTCCCTGATTTTACTTCAAATACGCCACCGTTGGTGGGGCTAAAAGTTACTTGGAACTCAGCAGTCTTTTCAGCGCCTGCTGCGGCACCGGCAGGAGTTTGCAAAACCGGCAGAGGAGTTTCTTTGACGAAATCTTTAGCTGCTTTATTTGTGGGATCGAACTGTAGGATATCGCCGTTTTCTTTGACTTTGACCCGATAAGTCAAGCTTTCGGTAAATGTCGGAGTTGTTTTCCATGTTTGGTCGATTTGTGCATACAACTGCTTTCCGATCGCATCCAGTTCGGTTTGGTCAGAAATCTCTGATGTGGCACTGGTGGCTGCATTGGGCGCGCCTGCGCTGTTAGCAGCAGCAATGGGTGCTGGGCTAGCAGCAGCAATGGGTGCTGGGCTAGCAGCAGCAATGGGTGCTGGGCTAGCAGCAGCGATGGGTGCAGGGCTAGCATTGGGTGCGATCGAACTTGCTGCGATTTGCGGGCTGGGGGGAGAACTCACAACCGCCGCCGCAGTCGTCGCCTGCGGTGTAGTTTCTTCTAGTTTCGCTTGCTTTAGCTGGCTGGAAATAGCAGACATATTGACGGCAGCTAAAGTAACCATTGCTACGAACCACGAGGCCCCCAGGATGCCGCGTTTGATCGGCGAAGCTTCAGGGGCAACGGCTGCGTGATGCACAAAGGACGCAGGGGCGATCGGCCTGTTAGCAGTCTCCGCAACCGCAGGCTTTTTGCTAGCAGGTAATGGCATCGGTAGCGCGACGGCTTCTGTCTCCGAGTCCGTTTCTTCACCTTCTTCGTGGTGGGCGTAGCGAGAAAACAGGAACTCCAAAGCAAAGTTACGCAGTTCGTAGTATTTCGGGTCTTCCATAATCCGCGCCCGGTTGCGGGGACGGCTGAACGGAATGTGCATATCTTCGCCGATGGAAGCTGCAGGCCCGTTGGTCATCATCACGATGCGATCGGCCAAAAACAAAGCCTCATCAATATCGTGAGTAATCATAATGACGGTAATTTTTTCCTTCCGCCAAATTTTCAGCAATTCTTCCTGCAACTCTTCGCGGGTAATCGGGTCTAGAGCTCCGAAAGGTTCGTCCAAAATCAACAGTTTGGGACGAGTTGCCAGAGCTCTGGCGATCGCCACCCGCTGTTTCATCCCCCCGGACAATTGGCCCGGTCTTTTGTTACAAGCTTCGGTCAGCCCCACTAATTCCAAGTGTTCCTTGACGATGGTATTGTGTTCGTCTGCGGACTTTTCCGGGTAAACATTTTCAACGCCGAGGTGAATATTTTCTGTAGCAGTCAGCCACGGTAGCAGCGAGTAGTTTTGAAATACCACCATGCGATCGGGGCCTGGTTCAGTAATCTGCGAACCTTCCAGGGCTACTTCTCCGTTTGTCGGCCCGTTGAATCCCGCGATCATATTCAGCAAAGTTGATTTGCCGCAGCCAGAGTGACCGATCAAACAAATAAATTCGCCTTCATTAATAGTCAGGTTTACACCGTCGAGAACCACGTAAGGGCCTTTAGGAGTTTCGTAGACTTTCGATACGTCTTTAATAGTAAGAAAGTCTTGCTTGGGCGTTTGAATTTTGGTTGTTTGGGGGGTTTTTAGAGTTTGCATATTTTCAGGATTTGGATTTTGGGTTGAGGAATTAGACATGACAGCTTGCGATTGATAATTTGAAATTATGGAGTTAGAAAGGGGGAAATGTGGAGTCTTGTTTCCTGATTTCTTGCTCCTCATTCCCTCTTCCTATTTGCTGGTTATGCTGGCAGTTTGATGGAACATTGACTGCCTATTTGTTCAATTAAAATTTCTTCAATGCGAACGCCACGTTTGATTTTGACATTTTGAAGATAGTGGATCGGGTCGTCGAGATTAAACACCGTGCCGTCAAATAGCTCGATCGTCCGGCGATCTCTGGCAATATCCGGCAAGCCCAATTCGCGCACTGCTTGACCGAAAACATCGGGCCGCAAAACTCGATCGACCACTTCCACCCAGTTTTTCGGGAACGGGATCAGTCCCCAGCGAGCCATCTGCGCCATCACCCACACCATTTCTAGGCGGTCTGGAAAATTGGCTTTGTCAACAGAGAACTGGTTGAAGTTGTAGAGCATTTCGGGTTCTGCCTCCGTACCGGAGTTGTACGGATCGATGAACCCTGGACGGATGTCTTTCGGATCGGCGCCGATGTATTGTTCTTGGCTAATCAATCCTAGGACTTCTTCGCGGTTGCGGCGGTCATCGCAGTATTCGCAGGCTTCCAAAAGCGCTTTGACGAGGGCGAGGTGGGTTTGAGGATATTTCTGAGCCCAATCTTCGGTAACACCGAGAACTTTTTCGATGTGTCCGGGCAGAATATCGAGGGAACGGGCCATGACAAAACCCGTACCGCTGTTGACTGCGTGGGAGTTCCAGGGGTCGCCTGAACAGTAACCGTCAATGTTGCCTGCTTTTAAATTCGATACCATCTGCGGGGGCGGAATCACGGTCAAGCCCACGTCGAGGTCGGGGTCAATGCCCCCAGCGGCCAGCCAGTAGCGGAACAGCAGATTGTGCATGGAGGCGGAGTGTACCATGCCCAAGGTGTGAACTTTATCGGGACTCTTGGCGAGCGCAGCTTTGAAATCCTGTAATGTCCGAATGCCTTGTCTGTAAAGGTCTTTGCTGAAAACAATCGAATTGCCGTTGCGAGACAGCGTGAGGGCGCTACAGACGGGTACAGGGGCTTCACCGTCGAGCCCCAACAGCATACCGATCGGCATTCCTGCGACCATTTGCGCCGCGTCCAGCCGTCCTTCGGCGACTCCTTTGGCGATCGCTTTCCAGCTAGGTTCGCGGCTGAGAGTGACTTCTTCCAAGCCGTGCGCTTTGAAGAAGCCTTTTTCTTTGGCTACAACTAAGGGCGCGCAGTCGGTGAGGGGAATAAAGCCGATGTCGAGGTTGATTTTTTCCAAGCCGTTGCGGGCTATGACAGCGGGTTGTTGTTTGGCCCTGCGCTGTTTGACCCGCTTTTGCTGGTTGAGGAAGTAAACCATTTCGTTACGCAGTGCGTAGTAACTCGGATGGTTGACAACTTCCATGCGTTTGCGGGGGCGGGGAATGTTGACTTCGAGGATTTGCCCGATTTGCGCTTCCGGGCCGTTGGTGAGCATCACAATGCGATCGCTCAGTAATAAAGCTTCGTCCACGTCGTGAGTTACCATCACGCTGGTGACTTTACTTTCTTCGCAAATTTTCATCAACTGGTCTTGCAAACCGCCGCGAGTTAAAGCATCAAGGGCGCCGAAGGGTTCGTCTAGCAGCAGCAATTTCGGGCGAATCGCCAGGGCGCGGGCGATCGCAACTCTTTGTTTCATCCCCCCAGAAATTTCGCCTGGGCGTTTGTCGGCGGCGTGCCCGAGTCCGACTAATTTAATGTGGTGTTCGATCACCAACTCGCGATCTTCTTGAGAGTTACCGCTGTAAATTTCATTTACTGCTAGGGCGATATTTTCGCGCACCGTCAGCCAAGGTAGCAGTGAGTAATTTTGAAACACCACCATTCTGTCCGGGCCTGGATCGCGGACTTCGCGGCCTTCTAAAGTAATCCCGCCCTGACTTGCTTTGTCGAGGCCGGCGATGATATTTAGCAGTGTAGATTTGCCACAGCCAGAGTGTCCAATTAAGGTGATGAATTCTCCTTTTTTAATTTTCAGTTCGATATTTTTAAGAGCAATGTATTGCTCTCCGTTGGGCAAGTTAAATACGCGATCAACGTGGTCTACTTCAACAAATACTGACATGGCTCTTTTAGGTTAGTTGGTAATTTCTAGATGCTAATTATTAAGGGGAAATTGGGCATTGGGCATTGGGCATTGGGCATTGGGCATTGGGCATTGGGCATTGGCCCGCCCAGGGCATTGGGCATTGGGCATTAATTTACAACTAATTTCTAGCAGTTTGTAGCTGGCAACCATTCCCCATTCGCCATGCCCGATGCCCGATGCCCGATGCCCCATTCCCAAATCCTATTTCTGTTCTTCGGGAACCACTTTGGAAGCGATGAAACCAACGATTCTGTCTAAAATCAAACCGACGATTCCTACATAAAGCACTGCTAGAATCACTGCACTGAGTCGAGAACTGTTGTAAGCGTCCCAGATGAAGAAGCCGATACCGACGCCGCCGACTAACATTTCCGCAGCTACGATCGCCAGCCAAGACAAACCGATTCCAATTCTCAAGCCAGTGAAGATGTAAGGAACAGAAGAGGGGAGCAGGATTTTCCAGAAGTATTTTTGGTTGGGGAGGCGCAATACGCGGGCGACGTTTCTGTAGTCTTGGGGTATTTGTTGAACGCCTACTGTGGTGTTAATTAAAATCGGCCAAATTGCTGTAATTAAGATTACGAAAAGTGCAGAAACTTCGTTAGCTTTCACCCCCATGCCTTCAAAGGGATTGAACTGTTGAAATACAGCCAGGGCGATCGGCAGCCAAGCTAGGGGCGGGATAGTTCTGAATACTTGAAACAGCGGGTCTAAAGCATCGAACATTAAGGAGTTTGTGCCGATCAGGATTCCCAAACTGATGCCGAGAACTGCTGCTAGAGTAAAGCCGATCGCCACCCGCTGCAAGCTAGCCAAAATTTGCCAGAACAAGCCTTTGTCTGTACCGCCGTTGTCGAAGAAAGGATTAATAATCAGATTCCAGCTTTCTTGGACAGCTTTGATTGGCCCCGGCAAGCTCGACTCTGGACTGTTGCAGAGGATTTGCCAGATTATCAGCAGAACTGTAATTGCTACCAGCGGTCGGATGATTTTTCGGCGGTTTTTTTGAACATTATCCAGAAGGAAATTTACTGGATTTTTGCTTTTAGTAACAGCGAGGTTTGTTGCCATTTTTCTTTTTGCAGTATTGTGAATAATCGATTATTTGTAGATACTTTGAACAGAGTTCAGCAGGTTTGGCCCGTCGAACGAACCCTCCGTTTCACTCTGTCCAACACCATCACTTTTAGGGGTTTGTCAACTGTCAGCAGTCAACTGTTCACAGTCAACTGTCAACAGTCAACCAACTAATTATGCTTTTTTGATTGCCAGACCCTTGAGATATTCTTCTGGTTTTTCTGGGTCAAACTTCACGCCGTCAAAGAAGGTTTCGACACCGCGAGAAGTGGTAGTAGGAATTTGGGCTGCGGGAACGCCAAGTGCTGTCGCTGCTGCTTTCCAAATATCTTCGCGGTTAACTTTATCCACTGTGGCTTTGATGTCGGTAGTTGCCGGGATATAACCCCAGCGAATATTTTCAGTTAAGAACCAAGCATCGTGACTCTTGTAGGGATAAGAAGCATTATCCGCCCAGAATTTCATCGCCACTGGGCTGGCAGCTTCAATGCGGCCGGTACCGTAGTCAATTTGACCTTTAGAGCGACTGATAATATCTGCTACTGGAACTTTTAACCACTTATCTTGAGAGATGATTTGGCACATCTCATCCTGATTTTCTGCCTTGTCGCACCACTGCTGGGCTTCCAGTACAGCCATTGTTATTGCTTTAGCAGCTTTGGGGTTTTTCTCAACCCAATCTCCTCTTAAAGCTAAAGCTTTTTCTGGGTGGTCTTTCCAAAGTTCTCCGGTTACTAAGGCGGTGTATCCTACCTTTTGAGTAACTAGCTGAGCATTCCAAGGTTCGCCGACGCAAAAGGCTTCCATGCTGCCAGATTTCATGTTCGCTACCATTTGGGGCGGCGGTATGGGAATCACGGAAACATCTGTATCTGGATTGATGCCGCCGGCTGCTAGCCAGTAGCGCATCCACAAGTCGTGGGTGCCACCGGGAAAAGTTATAGCAACAGGAAGGTTTTGGCCAAAAGCTGCTTTCAGGGGTGCGCTGTCTGTACCTACTTTTAAATCTAGGTATTTTTTGCTGAGCGAAATTGCCTGACCGTTAGTATTTAACCGCGCCACAAGGTTCATCGGCACTGGCTGATTGCCTTTGGTAATAGTGCCTAATGTCATGTGGTAAGGCATCGGGGATAAAATGTGAGCCCCGTCAATGCCGCCTTTGTCGGAACCGAGTTCTAAGTTGTCGCGAGTAACTGGCCAAGATGCTTGTTTGGTAACTTGTACATCTTTCATGCCGTACTTGGCAAATAACCCTTTTTCTTGGGCGATGATTAAGGGTGCTGCGTCGGTGAGGGCGATGAATCCGAGTTTGGCTGCGGTAACTTCTGGGGCGTCGGCAGGGTTGATGTTGACTGCTGGAGCGGCGGTGGGCGAAGCGCCGCCGGGAGTGGCGTTAGATGTGGTGGGGCCGGAACTGCAACCGTGGGCTAGGAGGGTGCCGGCTGCTGTTGCTCCAGCGGTGATGATGAATTTTCTTCTGGAAAGGTTGCTCATTTGTCTTGAATTGTTGTTGTACTTTGAGATGGTGGAAATGTGAGATGTGAGATTGATTCGCGACCTTCGCATCGCATCTCACATTATGAGATTAGGCGTCGATCGTCACTCTGCCGATCGCCCGTGCGCTGCAAGTTAAAATGAACCCTGGTTCTAAGCCTGCGGCCGCTTCGGGGTGGCTGTCGTAGGCGGCAATATTACCTTCTAGGAGTTTCTGCTTGCAAGTGCCACAAACTCCCTTTCGGCAATCGCTGTCAAGTTCGACTCCCGCCCGTTCGGCAACATCGAGAATGTACTCATCTTCGCTGCAAGCAACTTCTTTGCCCGATCGAGCGAAAATGACAGTAGATGTCTGAGGTTTGGGTGCTTGGGCTGCCGCTTCGCCCTCCTCAACCGTCAATTGCAGTTGCCGCTGCAGCACAGCTACATCCCCTGTGATCTCTTTGGGAACTGCCCCAAACTGCTCGACTAACAGTTGATACAGCAGCGGTTTGAGGTCTTCGCAAGCGATGCCTTTTTGGACGCAAGCACCCAAATGAGCGTCTTTGCCAACTGTGCCTCCCATGTAAATGTCTACACCTTCGAGGGTTTTGCCGTTCTTGCGAACTTTTGTTCCCATCAAACCGATGTCTGCTACCTGGGGTTGACCGCAGGAATTGGGGCAACCTGTCCAGTGAATTCTGACCGGTTTGGGAAGTGACAGTTCGACATCGAGTTCCTCAATCATTGCCACGGATCGACTTTTGGTTTCGATGAGGGCGAAGTTGCAAAACTTGGCGCCGGTGCAGGAAACCAAGGCTCGCATCAGCGGTGCGGGCTCGATGGAAAAACGCTGCAACAGCGGTTCTTTGACCAGCGATTCAATCCGCGAGTCGGGAACGTTGGGAATAATCACGTTTTCTTCCACAGTGAGCCTGAGCTCGCCGCTGCCGTAAACCTCGGCAATTCTGGCCAAATCGAACAAATCCGATGCCTGCAGCCGTCCGACTGGAACGTGCAGCCCTACATAGTTGAGCCCTGATTGTTTTTGGGGGTAGATGCCGATGTGGTCGCGTTTGTCCCAGGTGATTTCATCTTTGGGCGCGGCGGCGGGCAAAGTGCGCCCTAATTCTTGTTCGACTTCGGCTCGGAATTGTGCGATTCCGAGTTCGTCAATCAGCCACATCAGCCGCGATTTTTGGCGGTTTGCTCTTGGGCCTTGATCGCGAAACACAGTTAAAATTGCTTTGCACAAATCTACAACGTCGCTGGGACTTGCCCATGCGTTGAGAGGAATTGCAGCTTCGCAGCGTTTGGCGGAGAAGAAACCGCCGACTAAAACGTTAAAGCCGATGTTGCCGTCTTTGTAAGCGGGTACGAAGGCGATGTCGTTGATTTCTGCGTGGACTGAGTTGTCGCGGCAGCCTGCGATCGCAATATTAAACTTTCTCGGCAAATTTGAAAACGCGGGGTTGCCTTCGCCGCTGTTCGTAATCATGTCTTGGACTTCGTTCGCCAGTTCCCGCGTATCAATCAGTTCGTCGGCGTCCAGGCCCGCGACTGGGGAACCCGTGATGTTACGCACGTTGTCCATGCCAGACTGGATGCTGGTCATGCCCGCTTCTTTGAGGCGACGGAAGATGTCGGGTACGTCTTCGATGCGAATTCCGCGCAATTGCAGGTTTTGTCTGGTGGTGATGTCGGCGCTGCCGTCGTCGCCGTAGCGTTGGACGATTTCTGCTAGCGTTCTGGTTTGATTGCTAGTAATGATGCCGTTGGGCAAGCGCAGCCGCATCATGAATTTGCCGGGAGTTACTGGCCGAAAGAAGATGCCGAGCCATTTGAGGCGGTGCTCGCGATCTGTTTCGTTCATTGCTTCCCAGCCGATTTCGGCGAAGTGGTCGAGTTCGCCTTTTAATGCTAAGCCATCTTTTTCGGCTTTGAGTTTTTCAAACTTGTTCAGGCTCGCTTGGGCTTTGGGTTCTACTGTTTGGGTCATCGGTTTACCCTCGCTGCTGGCTTGTGTGGGGAGGTCTTGACTTGGAGCATAAAGTGTGTCTTTCCTGCTAACCTTAGTGACTGTATGGATTTAAAACTGTATATTTAGTTACTAGATGGAATTTCTTTTAAGCATGGTTGATCGGCTGTACAGTTGAGCTTGACTGGGCGCTGGCTCGAACGTCGCCCAACTATTTATGGTTATAGTTGCTACCGAGGATTCGGTCGATCGCTCTGTTTCGATGCACCTTTGTTATGAGCTAATGTAAAGCCCCCGATTGTAAATATTCGTATCTATTTTTACAAAATATTGAGTTTTATGAATATTTCGCATACTGCCGATGCGTTTTATACATGGGAAATGGGTAAAGAGACCCCCAAAACCGAAAAATCTCTCTAAATCTTTAGATTTAGGAGGGGAGAGGGGGATATTGGAATATCTAAGATTAATTTTGTGACTGCGATCGCAGACTTAAAACGAGATCGTCACAACATTAGAGGGTCGCTGTCACACAGTTTGCCTCAAAACATCACATTGTGTGCTATGCCAGCGTCACTATTAATTTTCCCAGAACGAGAGATGATATAAGTATCGAATTCAGGGAATGTCTCATGTTTTTAGTTCAACTTATCCCCGGCGCTATTTCCGAAATGCTTGCCTCTGTTACGGAGACGGGTTGTTTGACTTTAGCCGATCGCTACGGCTTGATGGCCGCTGTTTTGGACGACTCTCTCGACGATGAATACAGACATTCGATCAACCGCCTGCTGCGTTCTGTGATCAAGGGAAGAGTCAAGATAGTCAACGAACTGTCGTCGCAAAGTAAACGATTTCTTAGAAATTCTTTGTAAATCATTGTAAAACCTTATATTATCTATTGAGAACAAAAATACCACCTAGCGATGACCAGATATGTCACACCGCCAGAAGCTTGCAAAATCCTGCAAGTCTCAGACAAAACCCTTAGAAACTGGGAACTTGCCGACAAAATATCAGCAATCAGAACCCCCTCCAACCAGCGACGCTACGACATCGACAGCGTTCTCGGAACCGGACACGACCGAATTACAGCCATCTAAGCCAGAGTTAGCAGCTACAAACAACGAGAAGACCTTGACAGGCAAGTCAGCTACCTCCAAAGTCTCCACCCGCATAAAGTCTTCAAAGACATCGGAGGTGGACTCAACTTCAAAAGAAAAGCGCTGCTTGCCCTTCTGGGACAAGTCATGTCAGGAGATATCTCAACAGTTGTGGTGGGACACTAAGACAGACTCGCAAGGTTTGGCGGCGATCTCATCAAATGGATCTGCGAGCAAAACAATTGCCAACTCATGGTTCTGGGCAGAAACGAGCTGTCTCCCGAACGAGAAATGGTTGAAGATATCCTTGCCATCATCCACGTCTTTAGTTGCCGACTCTACGGCTTGCGAAAATACAAATCTGCTATCAAAGAAGATTCGAGTTTACCCGGAAACCAAGCTAGCAGCAAAATGGAGGACTTGGATTGCAGCAAGTAGATGGTGTTACAACCAAGCAATTGCTATCCTTAAAGACGAAAGAATTGGCAAGTATGACTTAAGAAAAAAGGTAATGGGCTTGGCTCCCACCTGGGTTTCCGAGCAACCTTACAACCCGCGACAAATGGCAGTCTTTCAAGCTTTTGAAGCGCACAAGGCAGCTCAAAAGACAAAAGGAACGGCAAAATTTAGAAGCCGTTTCGACACATCTCAAACTATCCGATTTCAAACGTCTAATTGGAAGTTAGGGACTTTTTATCCAACTTCTACTAAAGGGCTAACCTTTAAAACCTCGGAACCTATCATCGAGGTAATGCAACACGAACCAACACTCAGCTTGATTAACAGGCAATGGTTTATCTGCTATGCAATTGATGTAGCAAAAATAAAGCCGATTGATAGCGATTTGGTTATAGCCTTAGATCCTGGCGTTAGAACTTTCCTTACTGGTTTTGACGGCAGTGGCTTTGTCGAAATAGGAAAAAACGATATCGGTCGCATCTATCGGCTAGCAAGACATCTAGACAAATTAATGTCCCGCATTGGGGTAAGTAAAGGGAGGCAATTTAAGCGACTGAGGTATTGCCTGCGAAAATCAGCAGCCCAAATTAGAATCAAAATCAAAAACTTAGTCAATGAATTGCATAAAAAAGCTGCAAAATATTTGACAGGTAAGTACAAGTTAATTTTCTTGCCAACCTTTGAGACACAACAAATGGTCAAGAAAGGTAAGCGCTCTTTAGCAACTAAAACAGCTAGGGCGATGGTCACTTTAAGTCATTATCGTTTCAAGCAAATGTTGAAGCATCAAGCCACTAAACATGGTGGTGTTGTAGTAGACGTAACAGAAGAGTACACATCAAAAACCTGCTCAAAGTGTGGACAGATCCATACTAAATTAGGCGGGTCTAAAGTCTTTAAATGTCCAGAGTGCGGACACACCCTGGACAGAGACAAAAACGGTGCTTTCAATATTTTGTTGAAAGCTTTGAGAGATACCTCCTTGATGGGAGAGCTTGCTGCTTTCTCTATCTTGCCATACACGGTTATTCCTGGCGAGCGTCCGGGATTTACCGGGTTAAATGTATCTGTCGGCGATATATTAACAGGATTTAAAAATTTGATTGATTTATGCAGCGCATAAGAGTGCAGAAACCACCGGCCGAGTTAGAAGGAACCCGCGATGCCTGCAGCGGATGTAGGGCCGGAAGTTGATTGGGTGTTCTAAAAACGTGCGATCGTTCTTGCCGTATGATTTTTTTTGACTATCCAATTCTCGCTTTGTGCGGCACTTAGAGAAAAAGTGGTGATATCAATTCCGGTTGCACCGGAATTATTGTTGACTGTTGACTGTTGACTGTTAACTGTCAGTCGAAAAACTCAATGATAGTTGAGTATTGACTGTTGATTCGATTTTACAATTCCGATGCTAGCGGAGTTGATATGATTCATGAGAGCCTGTTGGGTGGAACGCTTATGGTAATATTAGTAAAATTGTTATGCGCGCTCGGCATTTGAGGAGTTGGAGGAATGAAGTCATCCCAACCCAGGTAATTATAATTATTAGACAGATCCAGCAAAGCCTGTCTTGAACAGGCAGGACGCCTGTTCCACAATAATTATTGGAGAGGTATATGGAACAGGGCTGGCGATGAAAGACAATTTATGAAAATTATTAATCAAACAATCGAATTATTAATAGAATCCGGCATCGGCATCTACAACATCACGCCCCCTATTGTCAAAATTAATTGGTAATTGATAAAAAATCAATTAAGTCGATCGGCAGGAAAAAATAATAATATCTTGTAGAGGCGGGTACCGCCTATATCTCGACTAGCAGGCAGTTTATTGCTGTTCTCAACCGCCCAAACCCGGTAGTCGGTTTATTTGCACCTACAGGACTTATGCAGCTTCACTACAATACTGTGCCTGCGTAAGTCCTGTATAGCAATCCTAAGTAAGTTGTGTAATTCTTGTAGGGGCAAAACCCACGCCCGGTTGCCCCGCCTTGGGTGGGGTAGGCAAAGAAAGGCACTACCCGTACATATTTTTACAACTGATGCGAGGATTGCTGTATTTAGTTACTGGCATTGGTTGGGTGTTTTAAGCAATCTATTTAACATGATTCAATTGCCCGACCAAATTTGTAGCAAAACTTTAAGAAATTCGGCCTGAAGGTATGATTTACTAAAAATTTAAAACAGTCGAGCGAGCAGACTTGACAATTTAACAATGATTCCCAGGGAGCATTTTATGAAATCCATTGCTAAAAACAGCATCCACTGGACTTACTCACTGGCTATTTTCTGTGCCCTTTTCGCACTACAGCAACAAAAAGCTACAGCAGCAACGCTATCTCATGGCTGGAATTATGCGATCGATTCCTTCAACGACGGCGTGACAGGGCCCCAAATCGGCGGCGGGGAATTTGAATTTTACGGCCTCGCCATCAAAGAAACATCAGATACAGCTTTCATCGCCATCAACTCCAATCTAAGTTTAGCAGGATATGCCGACCCACTAGCTCAAAGAGGCAACATCAACTACGGCGATTTATTCTTCAATTTTTCCGGTCAAAACTTCAATACAGCTAACGCAAACGGCAGCTTGTTTGGTATCCGCTTTGCCGAAGGAAATGACTCCGGCGTGGCGACAACAGGCGTTTACAAGGATGTTACCGCTAAAAGCGTTACCAAAACTAACTCTGGTTTTACCAATTTAAATCAATTCAATACGGTAGTGGCATCTCAAGGCGGAACCCCATCAATGGGCGATTTAGCTGCCACAGACCCCTATTTTCAACAAACCGGAAACTCGACTATTCTCAACTCAATAGCTACGGGTACAAAAGTAGGAGAAATCAATTTTTTAACACCAGCGACTTTGAGTGTCCTCGGTGTTAATTTCGCTCAGTTTAATGCCGTAGGTTCTCAAACCATTGGATTCAGTTTCAATAAATCATCAATGCCTTCGGGGAACTATATTGCTAACTTTTTTGCCGAGTGCGCTAACGATGCGATCGCTATTCAAGGATCGTTTGAGGCTGTACCGGAACCTTCTACTTGGTTTGGTACTTTAGTAGGATTGAGCTTTTTAGGTATGGGGGCTGCAAAACGCAAAATTAAGCGCAAGATTTCCTAAGTTAGGTAGGGTGTGCATTAAGTACCTTACGAATAGCTGTTATACCAAATTTTTATGAGGCCCCGTAGAATCTGATCCCCCCTAAAGAGGGCGGGCACGGGGAGTAGGGGTCGCACCGCCCCTACAAGGGGGGGGACAAGATTCTTCTCAAAGTCAACCCCTACTCCCCAACAACCAGGGGGAGTAGGGGGTATGCGAGGGGGAGCGAGATATGTGCAACTTCACATTAAATTGGTATTATGCACACCTTACGAATAGGCGTAGTGCCTCACAAATTGCCAACAGTAGAGTAGACTATCGAGAAATAAAATGCGCCCAAACATTCCCATCTGGCCCAGCAACTTGATTGACGTAACTGTAGGGATACATCAACTTTCTCCCCTCAGTATCGCTGTAACCAGTGAGTGCATCTCCCCAAGGATCTTGCACGATATAACCCTGAGAATTGTAGCCAATTAAAGTAAGAATGTGACCGGCCGCAGTAAAATCTCCTGCTAAAACTACTGGTCGCCGATTCAGCAATTCCGATCGCACTTGCGCCCACGTGCGAGTCGTACTAAAACTCGTCTTAAACCCGTAGGCCTGAATCAGCGCCGAAAGCACGCTGTGATCGGTTTGAGAACCCTGGCCGGCATAATCGAAACACCACTGCAACAACTCATCCTCCAACTGTCCGCCCCACTCAGAACGAACGCCGTAGTAATAAAATACCATCGCGATCGAAGTTACGTTGCAAGTAGACCAGTCAAAACGCGGATTGTCCCGCTGCGAAAAATACGGCACGTTCAATTCCACATTGTTCGGAACCGGATCGAAAATTTTATCTCCCCGCTTGAACTGAACAAAACTAGGAAAAACATAACCTGTATTGCCCAAATTCGGCAGTTCTTCAGTCAGGGAAACTTTCAGGTGAGATCCTTCCGCACCGTAGCTGTTCACGCCGTAAACTCGACCTAAAGGCAGCGTAGTTTTCTCGGTACTGCTCAGGTTAGCAGAATCTACCGGCCGCTTTTTAAAGACAGTTGCTTGCAGGATTGTCATCGTCAAAGCATCGGGGTCAAAGGGAACTTCTTTGCCGTCTTTTTTTATTTTAACGTCCTGCCAATAAATAAATCCGATATTGCCGAAACCGGGAATAGATTCGGCGAGAGTTACTCGGAAATGCCCCAAAATGCAGGCATAACCAGTAATGGCATAGGTAGTGCCTAAAAGTAGGTCAGCCATTTGATCGGCAGGCAGTTTCGATGAATCTTCGGGTTTAGCTTTAATCTGAGTTGTTTGAGTTACCAAAAGTTGAGCGCTGACGTTGCTATTCGGTACGTCAGCCAGGTCAAATCTCAGGATTTGAGTACCTTTGGCCAACTGAACGTCGGGTTCATAAAAATAGCCAAAAGTGCCGATCGGTGAAATTGCTGAATCCACAACCACCTTGAGATGCCCGTCAATAAATCCGTATTTGCTAACCGCCAAAGTCTGGCCTGCTTTGACAAAAACTTTTTGCTGATTGTTGAGCCGGGAAGAATCAAGGGGAGCTACCTTAAACAAAGTGTCAGAAAGTATCTTTAAGGTCAAACCTCGTCCGACAGTTAGCGGATCGGAAGTTACGGCAATGTAAATTATTTGGCTGCCAGTAACGTTGCCTTTGCTGTCAGTTGCCCGCAACCTGAGCCACCGAGCTCCCGCTACGCTAAATCCTTTAGACAAATTAACTTGCCAAGTGCTGGCCTCTTGGTTTAGCGTGACGCTTAGGGGAAATGTATCCTCAGCTATCACCTCAATTTTTGCTGTTTTTTCTCGGTCAAAAGTACCCCGAAGGACGATCGGCTGATTTACCAAAACTTCTGACGGCCCTTGATAAGTTAAATTCGGAGCGGGATTGAAAGATTTGCCACCGCGGCTGAATTGCACAAAATCGGGATAAATGAAACCCGTATTGCCAAATTGCGGCAAATTCTCGGTCAGCGAGACTTTAATGTGGCTTTGTTCGATCGAGAATCCGGCAATTCCGTAAATCATTCCCGCCGGCAAGGTAATTTTTTCTTGAGGTGGCAGGCTAGCGGCATTTATCGGCCGCTTTTTAAACACAGTCGTTTTGATGATTGTCATCGTAACGGCATTTCTATCATACTCAATTCCCCTCCCGTCTCGCAAAATTTGGACGTGCAGCCAGTACACAAATCCCGAAGTTCCTAAGTTAGGAACTGCCCGCTCAAAAGCGACTCGGAAATGGTTTTCCACGCAAGCGTAGCCGAGAAGATTGAAAGTTTCTCCTGCGTTAAATTGTAATTTCTGAGTTGCTCCTAAAGTTGCAGAATCTGCGGGGGTTAACTTTAACCATGTCTTTTTGATCACCCACAGTAACTGCATTCCACGCGGCGGGGTCGGCAACTCGGCGCGATCGAATATGAGAATTTTTGCGCCTTTGGTTATAAGTACGTGTTTTTCATAGAAAAAGCCAGAGGTTCCCACCGGAGTAATTGGATTATTTAGTTGAACATTCAGATGTCCATCTTCTAACTCGTAGTCCCTAATTTGATAAATTTTACCTGCTGGTATTTCCGCTTTTTGCAGGTTGTTAAGATTGCTTGCGGGCAGTGTTCCGACTTTGAATGCGGTATCTCTGAGAGTAATTAACGTCAAAAATTGAGCGGGTGATCCAGAAGCAGGATTAACTTTGATGTTAATTGTTTGTTGACCGATAACTTGGCCGGTCTTATCACTTGCCCTCACCAGCAATGTGCGAGTTCCTGCGCTAGGGAATCCTTTTTCTAAACTGATGTTCCAAATGCCTCTAGAGAGATTTCTCCCGACATTCAGGGCATTTGAGCCTTCTGTTGCTGAAATCGCTGCCACTAGATTTGTGTCAAAAGTGCCAAGTAACACAGCGGCTCTATTGACCTCAATTTCTCGCGGGCCTAAGTAACTCAAAATAATTTTGCTGCTTGTCATTATATATCCCCCTATCTACTTAATTATTCAGCTAAAGCAAGGATAACTTCTGATTTTATCAAACACAATGACTCGAACCAGGACAAAATGGCCCCTAGATTCAGCCTATGGGCGGTTAATGCCTTTTACAGTATAAGTTTTTAATTATTGGCGGGAGTTGCCCCACAAATCTAACTTTAGGCGTACAATAAGCACCTTAACCGAATATATGCCTGGTTGAGCGGATTTGTGGTGCAAGTTTTAAGGGAAGGAATTTAGTTCGAGTAAATTCCTTCCCCCTTTACCATTGATCCATCACTTGCTTAGTCAGGGCTTACGAAAAAAACCCGGTTTCTACGAGAATATTGCCTATATAGCGATCCTAAATCATTTGCATAATTCTTGTAGGGGCAATCCGACCCCTACTCCCCGTGGTTGCCCCTAGATGCTGGGGTAGGCACGGGGAGTAGGGGTCGCACTACCCCTACAAATCCTCATGAATGATTGAGGATTGCTATAACAACGAGGCATCTAGGAAGAAACCGGGTTTTTAGCCGTTTGGTGCGTGCAGGAAGGTTAGTGCGATCGGCTAAACTTCGACTAAACTATGGTGACAAGAATATCTTGAGCGTGAGTGTCAACTTTCATGGTTTCGCCCTCATAAACTTGAATGATTTTGCCGGTGCCGTCGATGACGAAAGTAACGCGCTTGGCATAACCGCCTTTCTCGACATTCTCGACATCGTAAGCTTTGGTAATCGTGCCATCAACATCTGCTAATAGCTGGAAAGGCAAACCGTATTTTTCTGTGAACTTTTGGTGTGATTCCTCGTTGTCGCGGCTGACACCGAGAACTACTATATCTTTGCCCTTGTATTCTTCATGGGCTGCTTTGAAGCTTTGGGCTTGTCTGGTGCAGCCGGGGGTGTCATCTTTGGGGTAGAAATACAAGATTACGGTTTTACCGGCGAATTCGGACAGGGAGACGGTGTTGCCGTTGGTGTCTTTGGCGGTAAACTGAGGGGCGGCGCACCCAACTGGTAATGTCATAGTTTTGTTTCCCTTGCGATTTATAAATGTATTTTAATTGACTTTGGGGGGGTTTTAAATTCTGGGGGCATAATACCAAATCTGGGTTCAGAACGTTTTTATATGACATCTTGCAAGATTTGCAATAATCTCTTTAGGGGCGGGCTAGAAGCCCACCCCACAATAAAATTTCCTCTTTGTGGAACAGGCATCTTGCCTGTTCATAATATTTAATTAAACTTCAGCCGTTTGTTTTTGGGACTCTAACCAGCGATCGTAAGCTGTTCGATCGCCTCCGAATGAATCAATGGTGACGGGCGATCGCTCGTATTGCTTGATTGGAGCATTTTCTATTGGTTTGTAAGCGCAATAGCAAATACAAATTGAGTCAAACTCTGCACCATAGGGAGCTGGAATTTCAGGAGTGTATTCGTGAACTTTCACAACTTCCCAGCCGCTGTCTCTGAAATGAGTAGATGCACTGGGGAACATTGGATCGATCGCACTTTCGACAATAACGCTTTGGGTTAAACGATAGCCCGGTGCTGGGGATGGCTTGCCGCTAGAGTCATAATGCTCGGCTATTGTCCAAATCAATGACTTAACCGATCCAGCATTAGCTACTCGGTAAAAGCTTTCTCCTACTTTTGTTTCGGTGAGCGATCGGTATTTTTCCAGTTCACCTTTGTCGGCTCGGAAAATAATGTATTTACGCATCTTGTTTTCTCTCCTTCAGGTAATCACCTTGACTCAAGTCCATTGGCGAGGGCGGAAACTCGCAATTTCCCTCAAAAATGCAATCTACGCTCAAAATAGAATTGCCAGTCTCTTCTACATTTTTAAGCTGCCAACCGTATTTTTATTCCATATTAGTGCAAGCCTCTTCGCTTGTAGCTGTATGGCGCGTCTCGTTTTTTTCGTCATCATACCGAGGTTGTGACATAATTAATATGCTCCCTTGTTGGCTATTTCAACATTTGGAGTAGTCGTCATGTCCGGGTGTTACCGCAATCGGACATGACGCTTGTCCTTACTTTATAGTATACAGCCGGCGATATGTATAAGAGCCCTGTTTAATTTACCCAACAGAATATGATTGATTTCTACACTGTTATTCTCATAAAAAGTGCTGAGCGTTGGGTCTCTCTGTGTTTAGAAAATGGATTGGTGGGACAAGGCAATACTCCCGAACAATCTATTGATAAACTCAAACAAGCTATTGAGTCATTTTCCGAAGTCTATGAATCAGAGTCTGATGTTTATCTCAGTCCTATTTCTATTAATGAGTTACACGAATTTCTGACTTTAGAAGATGCGGAAGCTTCAGATACTTATGAATTAAGGAAAGTTTATGCCGAAAAACCTTCCCTCTTTAAAACCTAAAGCATTAATTAAGATTTTAGAACAAAACGGATGTCAGTTTTACCGAGAGGGTAAAGGGGATCATAGTTTGTATATGCGTGAAATTGAAGGCCGAAAAAGGATTGTTACGATTGATATCGGTGTAGGGAAATGTCACCAGCTTATGTGTGGCGGATTTTCAGGCAATTTGGGTTTACCGATCCAGAAATTGAAGGGATGATTCGTTAAGTAAGTTGATTTAACTAGCATTCTTATACAACAGGCCGCAAACAGGGAGCGACAACAGGTAATCCCTCAGTTTCTCGCTGTGCAACTTCAAAGTTTAATTCTAATAGAAACTTTAAGGGGTCTTGGTTGGCTTTGATATCGTAGGCTTTGCAAACGAGTTGGTCTAATTGGGCATGGAGTTTGGCAAGTTGGCTGGCGGGTTCATCAAAAAATTGGTTGTATAGTTGGGTAATGCCGCACTGTTTGCGCTCCATATACTCGGTGCGGTAGTCATGGAGAACCTGCATGGCTGCTCGAATTTCAGTTTTGGTTTTTTCTGGGCAATTTTGGGGAAAGGGAAATGTTTCAAAACAGGTGTTGTGAGTGTAACGTGTATCGGCTTTAAGGGTTGAGCTTTGTGCTTTTACCCACTGACGATGCAGATTTGAAGTTAGGATGCCAAGAACATAGAAGTCATCTGAAGCCACAGGATGGCAGCTATTTCCATGCAAGTAATTACAATCAGAAATTAAAAATATCGACCACTTTGAAGTTTCTGGGACGGCGAAACAAAAGGGTAAAGTTGCTAGAGCTTTTCGCATTGCTTCATTCGTGCGCTTGAATCGCCACCATTTTTCCCGCATGACGGCTTCTCGATTAGATTCTCGTTGAGGCTTGACGTACTTTTTAACATGATCGAACGGTAGCTGGTAATCACTAACCTCTTCTAAACTGCGATTGTCAAAATCAATAATCCAACGCTCTGGCTTTCCCTGGGGGTTCTGTGCCAGATTCGCACCCGTTGAAAAGAGCTTGAGAACATCTTGATTTTTAGGATCGGCTTTAATCCATTGCTTTACCTCTCTTTCAGTTACAATAAAACCCTTATCATTAGGTTGCACTCCTACGAAACATTGATTTAAGTTGGCTTTAATCTTTACAGCTTGAGAAGCATCGACTTCTGCCTTGAGAGAAGAATTGATATGAGAAACAACTTTATAATCAATACGGCAGGTTAATTCTTTACTCTCAGAACTTTTGAGCCAATTGACAATACTAATGTGTACTTTCGCTTCACCAGACCAAGGCTGAGTAGAAATTGCATCATAAATACAACCACCATTTTGAATGATGTAGTCTAAAGTAGCTTGACGAGTTTGACCTTGAGAGATGGTGTTTGTTGCGACTAAGCCAGCCCGGAAATCTTCCCTTAAGTGATTATGAGCAAGGCGAAACCAGTAGGAACAAAGATCTACTTTACCTTTTACATCAGGAAATTTAGCAAAAATACGATCGACATAATCATCACTAAGGGTTAGTCGCAGACGATTACCACCCAAAAAGGGAGGATTTCCAATAATTACATTAACTTGTTCCCACTCGCAAAACAGAGCATCATCACAGCGGATATTGCGATCGAGATTATCGAGCGGCAATGCTTGCTCTAGTTCCAGTGCCAGGTTTAACTGTACCGCATTGAGCAACTGGTTTTCTTCATCTAAAGCTAACTTTTTGGCAAGCATCAGCGTCACTTTTGCCAATTCCACGGCAAAGGGTTTGATGTCAATGCCGTAAAACTGGCTTGTCTTCACCAGCGACATCGTACCTATCGCATTAGCAGCACGAGAGAAATTTTCATGAATTTTAGTTAGCAATTGTGCCTCTAGTCGCTTCAGTTCCCGATAAGCAACATAGAGAAAATTACCGCTGCCACAAGCTGGGTCGAGAACTTTGAAATCAAGTAATTCTTGCCGCAGTGCCAACAAATCTTTCAGCGTCTTCGCAGCTTCAATCCGTTCTCGCCACGGGCGTATAATCGTAGGCAAAACCACTTTTTGAATGTCTGCCTCGCTGGTATAGTGCGCTCCCAAGGCATGACGTTCCTCTTTGCCCATACTGGACTCAAACAACGCGCCAAAAATCGCCGGTTCTACCTTTGACCACCGTTCCTTTGCTGCCTCCAATAGCAGATCGATTTCGCTGCGAGTCAGGGCGATCGGTTCAACAACTGAGAAGATACCGCCATTAAAATAGGATACATCCCGATAGCGACTGTCTTTAGGTGCGGGGCGATCGCTCCCCATTTGCCGAAACAATCCCCCAATTAAATCGTAGGAACTAACTCGGTTCATCTGGCAATCACCTAAAAACTCGGTGAATAAACCGCGCGGCAACAAATCGATATCTTCAGCAAACAAGGCTACTACACACTGAAGGATAAACCTTTGAGCTGTTTCTACTTTTTCGCCGCGCTCTACTAACCGATTAAAAACTAGAGCAACTTTGTCAGCGGCAGTTCGCGTTACATCAATTTGGTTGTTATTGAATAAAGGCTGGCGATTTTCGGGGAAAAGAAAGTTTAAGGCTGTGAAGCGAGCGGGTAACTCTTCCAGATTTACGCGGTCTACCGGTTCCCGCAGTTGTAAATCGAAATCGTAAACCCAAAACTCATCAAAGTTGCAAAGAACCACATATTTGGGACGTTGCGGCACTAGCTCAAGCCAGTATTCAAAGGCTTGCTGATAGTGTTTTTCCAGTTTTTCGCCCCGTTTTTTCATCTCCAGTAACAACCTGGGCCGCCACAGCAAATCAGCAAATTTCGTAGTTTTGCCTTTCGCCTTTACTCGAAATTCTAGTTCGGCTCCCGCTTCCTTGTAGCCTGGATGACCGAAGGCTTGAAACAGGCGATCGCAGAATACCTGTGCCTCGCCTTTTTCGTCTCCATTCAAAGTACGGACGTATTCAACAAACCTGTTGATATTATTTAGTGTATCGGTCATAATAAGTGTAAAATTAGGATCGATAGGGTGAATCAGCCCGCTCGGATATCTGTAACAATTAAAAATATAGTACCTGTTCAGAGGTTTTTTGAATGACTTTTATTCCATCCGAAGCGTTTAAATCTATTAGTTATCCCGATCGCACCGTAAAAAGAGCCGATCGCGCCGTCCGCTGTTCCCCTTTTCAATTACACTTCTTCCAGACCATCCGCGATAATAGTGTTTTCCTAACTGCGATCGCCTCAAATTCCGGTGTCGAAAGCGGCTACACTCGATCGCCCGTATCCGAACTCGTAGCCGAAAACTCCCTACTCTGGCTGATCCAAGTCGGCGTGTTGCGGCGGGAAGTAGACGGACAAGGGATTACCGACAGTTTTCGCCTCACGCCCCTAGGCCGCCAACTCGTGGAAAAATGGGAACAGGAAGGACAGGGGGTGCCGGCCGCGTCATTGTGCGATCGTATGGGAAATGCCGTTAGCCGCGGGTTGGGACTGTTTCTTTAAGCGTTTATTGCTTGTCCCAGTCCGACAGTCCGACAGTCGGACATTCCGACAGTCCGACATTCCGACATTCCGACAATCCGACATTCCCACAGTCCGACATTCCGACATTCCGACAATCCGACATTCCCACAGTCCGACATTCCCACAGTCCGACATTCCCACAGTCCGACATTCCCACAGTCCGACATTCCCACAGTCCGACAGGGAATGAATTCCCTGTCTCATAGCGAAAGTCGGTTAAAACCGACTGCAAGTTTAAATTCAATTCGATGTTGAGTTTCGCATAAAACCGACTGCAAGTCTCAATTTAACTTGATGTTGAGTTTCGCATTGCACGTTAATCAACCTCCTCAGTCCTCTTGCAGAGGACTTTCGCTATGAGACAGGGATTTCAATCCCTGTCGGACTGCAAGTTTAAATTCAATTCGATGTTGAGTTTTGCATAAAAGCGACTGCAAGTCTAAATTCAACTTGATGTTGAGTTTCGCATTTCACGTTAATCAACCTCCTCAGTCCTCTTGCAGAGGACTTGCGCTATGAGACAGGGATTTCAATCCCTGTCGGACTCGCCGTCAAACGAGTTAGACCGCGATCTCACTTGAGTTTCTTAGAAGGACTGGGGTGTGTTTTCTTTCACGGAGAATCCCACAAGCAAATTTATGCTTTTTTGTGGAATAGGCATCTTGCCTGTTCTTAACAAGGGTGCAAAATGTGAGTATAAATTAAACGCCCGATCGCTTAACTAATACAAATTAAACTTAAATCAAATAAAAATAATGGTTCAAACCGCTTCTAAACCTTTGACTCTCGATCAATTTCTCCAACTGTCGGAAACCAAACCCGCCAGCGAATTCATCGATGGTCAGATTATCCAGAAACCTATGCCCCAAGGAAAACACAGCACAATTCAAAGCGATTTGGGTGCTGACATTAACCGGGTACTCAAAGCCCAACGCATCGCCCGCGCCTATCCAGAATTGCGCTGTACCTTTGGAGGTCGATCGACAGTACCCGATCTTGCAGTGTTTACCTGGGAACGCATTCCCCGCGACGAAAACGGCGAAGTAGCCAACACTTTCGCCATCGCCCCCGACTGGACAATCGAAATTCTTTCCCCCGACCAAAGTCAAACTAAAGTCGTCCGCAACATTCTCCACAGTCTCGGCCACGGAACCCAGATGGGCTGGTTGATTGACCCGGAAGAAGAACTGGTATTTGTCTATTTTGCCGATCGCACCATAGCAGTTTTTGAAGAACCGGGCGATCGCATCCCCGTTCCAACCTTTGCCGAATCCTTCAATCTCACCGTCGGTCAAATGTTCAGTTGGCTGACTGAGTAGCGCAACCTCGATTGGTGAAGGATTTTTTAACCGCAGAGGGCGCAGAGGGCGCAGAGGAAGAGAAGAGAGAGAGTTCTACGGATTTGGTTCGATCAAATGTGCGGTCGATCGCTTATACTAAAATATCTGGTTGTCAGCTCTTCAATGACGAGAGATGACTAAAGTTGTCACTACAAACTTAATTATGATTATTTAACCGGACTTGATATCATCTCTCAAATAACCGCTAACTACTAACAACTAACTACATAAAACGTTTCTCAAAAATGGAAGCTAAATCTTACAAAGACACGGTAAACCTGCCCAAAACCAAGTTTGATATGCGCGCCAACGCCGTCAAGCGGGAACCAGAATTGCAACAATTTTGGGCAGATCAAGAAATCTACGATCGGCTTTCGGAAAATAACCCAGGCGACTTGTTCATCCTCCACGACGGGCCCCCTTACGCCAACGGACAACTCCACATCGGCCACGCCCTCAACAAAATCCTCAAAGACTTTATCAACCGATACCAAATGCTGCGCGGCAAAAAAGTTCGCTACGTTCCCGGTTGGGATTGTCATGGATTGCCGATCGAACTTAAAGTATTGCAGAACATGAAATCGGAGGAGCGGCTAAATCTTACCCCGATCGAACTCCGCCGCAAAGCCGCCGCCTTCGCGCAGCAAACAATGGAACAGCAGCGCGAATCCTTCCAGCGCTACGGGGTTTGGGGCGACTGGGAACACCCGTATTTAACCCTCAAACCCGAATACGAAGCCGCTCAAATCGGCGTTTTCGGTCAAATGGTGCTCAAAGGCTACATCTACCGCGGCTTCAAACCTGTTCACTGGAGTCCGAGCTCGAAAACAGCCCTCGCCGAGGCGGAACTGGAATATCCCGAAGGCCACACGTCGCGCAGCATCTACGTCGGCTTCCATGTGAAAAAATTGTCAAAATCTTTGCAGTCGAAGAAGGCGGGCACGGGGGCACCGCCCCTACAGCGCTATATGCCGAGTCTCTGGGCGGCGATTTGGACGACTACTCCCTGGACAATTCCGGCCAACTTGGCGATCGCAGTTAATCCCGAACTGACTTATGCGGTGGTGGAACCGCCGGCAAATTCCCACATCGCACAACAATTTATGTTAGTAGCTGTCGATGCGGTCGATCGACTGTCGGCAACTTTTAACACTGAATTAAAAATACTGGCCACCTTCAAAGGCAAAGAATTAGAAGGTTGCATCTACAAACACCCGCTGTTCGATCGCGAAAGTCCAATTGTTGCCGGCGGTGACTACATTACTGCTGATTCGGGGACGGGATTGGTGCACACTGCACCCGGCCACGGACAAGAAGACTTTATAGTAGGAAAACGCTGCGGTTTACCAGTTTTAACGCCCGTAGATGAGAACGGAAATTTCACCGCAGAAGCCGGACAGTTTGCAGGTTTAAATGTCCTCGGAAATGGCAATGCCGCAGTGATTGATGCCCTTGCCGAAGCAAATTGTTTGATTAAAGAGGAAAGTTACGCTCACTCTTATCCTTACGATTGGCGCACGAAAAAGCCGACTATTTTTCGGGCGACGGAACAGTGGTTTGCCTCCGTTGAAGGGTTCCGCGATGAAGCCTTAAAAGCGATCGCCGAGGTGAATTGGATTCCCGCCCAAGGGGAAAATCGGATTACTGCAATGGTGGGCGATCGATCGGATTGGTGTATTTCTCGCCAGCGGACTTGGGGCGTTCCCATTCCCGTATTCTACGACGAAGAAAACAACGAACCGCTGCTGAATGAAGAAACGATCGCCCATGTGCAAGCCCTTTTTGCCGAGAAGGGTTCCGATGCTTGGTGGGAATTGTCGATCGCCGAATTGCTGCCGGAATCTTACCGCAACAACGGCCGCACTTACCGCAAAGGTACAGACACGATGGATGTGTGGTTTGACTCCGGTTCTTCCTGGGCCGCAGTTGCCCAAGGTCGATCGGAATTAAACTATCCGGCTGATATCTATTTGGAAGGTTCAGACCAACACCGTGGCTGGTTTCAATCGAGTTTACTTACCAGTGTAGCAACTAACGGCGTTGCTCCTTACAAAACAGTTTTGACTCACGGTTTTGTGCTCGATGAAAAAGGCCGGAAGATGAGCAAATCTGAAGGAAATGTCGTCGATCCGGCGACAGTAATTAAGGAATATGGAGCCGATGTTTTGCGGTTGTGGGTGTCTTCGGTAGACTACTCTGCCGACGTGCCGTTGGGCAAAAATATTCTCAAACAGCAGTCGGATGTTTACCGCAAAATTCGCAATACAGCTAAGTTTTTGCTGGGCAATTTGCACGACTTCGATCCGGCAAAAGATGCCGTTGCTTACAAGGAATTGCCGGAACTAGACCGCTATATGCTGCACAGAATGGGCGAAGTTTTTGCAGAAGTCCAAGATGCTTTTGAAAGCTTCCAATTTTCCAGATTTTTCCAAACTGTGCAGAATTTCTGCACGGTAGATTTATCGAATTTTTACTTGGATATTGCCAAAGACAGACTGTACATCAGCGCGACAGATACGCTTCGCCGTCGCAGTTGTCAGACGGTGATTGCAATTGCTGTGGAGAATTTAGCAAGGGCGATCGCACCTGTTTTGTGTCACATGGCTGAGGATATTTGGCAGTACCTTCCCTATCCGACTCCTTACAAGTCCGTGTTTGAAGCCGGCTGGGTGCAAATTGATGCTTCGTGGCACAATCCAGAATTGGCTACTCGCTGGCAGTATTTGCGACAAGTGCGCGGCGAAGTTAACAAGGTTTTGGAAAAAGCCCGGATGGAAAAGGCGATCGGTTCTTCTTTGGAAGCTAAGGTTTTATTGTACGTTCCTGATGTTGAGAAAAGAGAGCAATTGCAAGCTTTCAATCCCAGCAGCGAAGAATTGGTGGATTATGTGCGATCGCAAAATTCAGTCATCGAGTTAGCGGCCCAGGAGAAAGCAAAAGCAGCACAAGATAAACAGGAAGAACAAGCGGCAAAAGTTGCCAAAGTCTTGACAGAAAACAAAATTTATGTTGAGGCGAAAACGATCGCAGAAAAGGGCGATCGATCTTCTCAGATAGTAGAGTATTCTGTCCCTGAACTGTCGGCTTCAGATTCTGGGCAAATCTTAGATCGAGCCGCCGAGTTTGTGGCTAATTTGCCTGAATATGCGGGCAACTTTTTCACAGAATACCAACAAGCGCTGGTAACACTTGGGCTGTTAGCCTCTGTGTTAGTAACGGGCAGAGTAACGCTGGCGATTTTGGATACGATGAATCAGATTCCGATGTTGGGAGGCCTCTTTGAAGTCATCGGCATCTTATTTACAATCTGGTTTGCTTTCCGTCACTTGCTGTTTGCCGCCAACCGTCAAGAAATTGCACTACAAATTGATTTGCTGACAGCAGATGTGCTGGGCCAGACAACCGCGATCGTGCTTGCAGAAACAAAGGCGATCGTCCTCGCACCGCCAGTAGAGACAGCGCTTGTGCTTGTAGAAACACAGGCGATCGTACAAACAGCCCCAGCCGAAAAAGTGTTTGTAGAAACACCCCAAATCCCGCAAGCAGAATTAGTTGCGATCGAACCCAAGCCAGAAATTCCTGCTGAAATAGCTGCAGGGCACGATTCTACAATGACCGGCAACGGTGTAGACGAACTGCGGTATTTGTTCATTACTTCGGAAGTGGAACTGGTAGAATCCAATGCAATCCTGCAGGAATTGCCGTACAGTTATCAGTCTCCCGAATTGGCGATTGGTGTAGTGAAAGCAGACGGGGAAAAGTGCGATCGTTGCTGGAATTACTCGACTCACGTCAGCGAGTCGATCGAACATCCGCTAATTTGCGAACGCTGCGTTTCAGCAGTAGACCACAAATTCTAACGTAGGCTGTGTACCGCGCACCTTACATCTTAATGTAGGGTGCGTTACTATCTCAAAAATTTTTTTTGCAACCTTGTTTCTGGTAACTACGGAATTATAAAAGCAATGGCTTACAGCGATTTCAAATTAAGTAATGTAAGTAAAATATTTGAATTAACAATTACTGAGTCTTCCCAACTATTCGCTGATGTTCTCGAAATAGAACCCAGCGAATTATTAACAACTATTCTCAAAGAAAATATCGATCTCGCTGTTTCAATTAATACCGAAAAAGCCAGATCAGAAATGATTATAGCCCCAATTCTTCTAGAAATTAGGCGCAAATTAAATTATCATATAAGTTTATTTTCTGGGATCGAGTTTAATGTCGATCCAAGTAAAGGACTCAATGGATTTTGCGATTTTTTAATGAGCAATTCTCAGGAACAATTGTTTATTTCCACTCCCATATTAGCAATTGTAGAGGCAAAAAATGATAACTTGAAAGCAGGATTAGGTCAGTGTATCGCTGAAATGGTAGCAGCACAATTGTTTAACCAACAAGAAGGTAATGAAATCTCGATTATTTACGGCGCTGTCACAACTGGTACAGTTTGGCAATTTCTAAAACTAGAAAATAACGTGGTTTCGATAGATTTAACCGAGTATTTTATCCGAGATATTCAGAAAATCATCGGAATTTTAATCAAAGCTATGAACGGCTAACAGTAAGGTGTGTACTCAACAGTATTAGTAGCTAACTGTAGGGTGTGTCAGGGGAAAATTTCTTGAGTAGGTAGGCGATTAAAACCTTCGGCGCTGACGCACCCTACCATAACTTATAGTCAAACTGTACGCAGTCCACACCATACAAACTCAACCGGTGTCCAGTGTACACTATACAGATAGAGGTTATAAAATCGATTACCAAAACTATTTCTGATTAAAAAAACGGCAGACGATTTCACCAGGGTGGTTTTGTCCAAACGCCAAAACTGTGCCATCTTTCTTAACTGTAGTGCGATCGCGGCAATTGTAGACTTCTAGAGGCTTTTTCACTCCATCAACACTCAGAATTACCCTGTATTCCCAATAATTTTTTGCACTGCGTTTGATATCGACAATGCAAATCTCGCGCCCTTGGTAATTGCGGCATACAGAGGCCTCAGCAGGAAGCGCATTCCAGAAAAAAGATATTAATAGCAACAAGCAGCAAACACATTTCATCATCTGCGATCTATTCTACTGCATAACCCGTATACTTCCGCATAAACGGGGGCTGAAATCCCCAAACAATATCCTCTTTGGGAACTCCGGCTATTACTAAATCTTCAGCAATATCATCTTCAGTGGCATTCCATTGAAGCCAAATTTTCCCGCCCTTGATATCAATGTGAATGCTACAGTGATGCACCCTAGTCTGCTTGTCCCAGCCCACATAAAAGATTTGGTAATGATCTCGTTCTGTATCAAGAATTGTCTCGACTTCAATGTCTCCGTGAGCAGGTTTGCGCTTGCCGTACTCCAGTAACATTTGCTGCACAATTTGCCGATATTTGATTAATTTTTCCATTCTACAATTACCTCAAGTGCTGTATCATAAACAATCATTTTTACCTGGTTTTCCTCGATCCTTGCTTTCGGGAAATCTAGTTTAAAAAATTCTTCATAAGTTATTAACGGCACAGCCAAGTACAAAATGCGATCGGGTGCTTTTTCTTTAAGTGCGGCTCGATAATTAATGAACTGCCCCAATGCTCTGTGAAATTCCGAGATTGCCGACGATTTTGCCAAAAAACTTTTGACCTCAACGGCAATTTTTTCGCCTTGCCTTTCTGCCGCAATCAGCCTTTCTGCTCCCAGATCGATCGACATATCTACACCGCCAACACTAATCGGAAACGGATCGTGGGTAATATGCCAGCCTTCTTTTTGCAAAGCTGTTTTGACAACTTCATGAAAAACATCTCTGGCAGACATAATATATCGATAACTAACTTACTTATTCCTATCTTACCTTTTTTGATAACCAACTGGCAGTATTTGGCAACTGAGATGTGGCACTATTCTCAAGAACGGGCAAGATGCCCGTTCCACAAGAGATAAATTTTCTTGTGGAACAGGCATCTTGCCTGTTCCTAAAAGGATTATTGACAATGATGCAACATCTCAGTTAGAAGCCACTTAAAAATTGGACACGCCCTCAAGTCGCAACATCATAAGATAGCTGAACCATACCAGAACTGTATGTCTGACATCCAGTTAACTGCAAAGCTGTAGTATTTATGGGATTAACAAATAAAGGGATTCCCTCGCCCAAAATAAGCGGATGAACCGAGAGAATCACTTCGTTGACAAAGTTTTGATTCAGGAAATCGCGAATCAGCAGAGAACCTCCCACCAACCAAATATTCTTGCCGTCCAGCAAGCGCAAATCATTGACAAAAATCTCTAAATCTGTTACCACTTCGACATCTGAAGTGCCTTGAAAATCTAGATTTTTCGTAAAAACATAGCTCTTTTTTTCCTGGTACGGATACTCGCCAAAAGTTAGAACTTGTTCGTAAGTTTTTCGACCCATGAGAACCGTATCGATGCTACCTAAGAAGTTACTATAACCGTAATTTTGGTCTGTAAACAGCCAGTCAATATCGCCATTCGATCGGGCGATATAACCGTCCAGACTAGATGCAATGAATAGTACAATTTTACGCATGGCAACACCGAGGTTTTTGGACTGATTGAGGTGATTATCGCCCCAATCACCTTAATTTTAAATGATTTAGCGTCCTGACGGCCGCTTGAGTTCGATACCCACCTTTTGACCGAGATCGATCGCCGTATTAGCAAAATCAGTCATTCCTGCGATCGGAATAGCGATCGCAGTACCCGCCGCTAAAATAGCTGTTAAGCTTTTCTTTAATCTGGCTTTATTCCATTGATTCTCCGGTTTCTTAATTTCCGCTTCGACATCTTCAATATCAATAATTATCTCATCGCGGATGTCTTCGGGAAACTGATCGGCGGTTTGACGCATCGATGAAATCAGTTTCAGGATTTCTGCCGTATTGGCGTTATTGTTTTGCAGGGATTGATTGCCGCCAACTTCGGCACTGTTCGACGAACCGCCGATATTGCCGGAAAAGTTAGAACCTTGAAAAGCACCTTGAAAGTTGTTGATTTCAGAAGAATTTTGAGTCATTTTTGCTTCTGCTTTATTAATAATTGGTCTACTAACAGCTAGTTTAGCGATATCTACAAGGTCGTCATATTCTCTTCCGTATTTTTCCATTTCTCGATCGCCCATTTGCTTTCTGCGCCGAAGTTCGATCGACTCATACCCATCCAACAACGGCCGCAAATCCAGTTTAAGTTTAAGTTTCCCAACGCGCACCGTATTTTCGCCCATCTCCTCCAATCCTAGCAATTCCTCGTAATCCAGCGGATCGGCATCGGGACAACCCGGAACCGGCACCCATTGACTGATTTCCAGATTGGCAAAAGAATTGTGGATTTTGGTAAACGTATCGCGAATCATGCTGAGGAAAGAACGCCGCGTCGATTCCCGCCCGCTAACGGCAATAAAGATTTTCTTATCTTCCGGGTCAGATTTAATCCGGGCGATGTTGTACACCTCAGCGCCTTCGGTGTACTCCAGCATAACCCCCGTGCGCCAGTGGGTGCTGTTGTGGATTTTCTCGTGGGTGAGGACGATGAAACGCGAGAGGATGCTGTCGGGGAGGATGCGGTAGTGATATTGAAATTCCAGGGTTTCGCCTTGGAGTTCGGTGTTTTCCGGTTGTTCTTTGGGCAAGATGCCGGGGATGAGGAAAGTCGGCGCCCGACAATGGCTGACGGGGAAGCAGAGTTCAAATTCCTCCATCAACCCGGTGAGGCAGTGGTAGCGGCGGCTGGGATATTTATTTGAGTCGAGGATGCGGCTGAGGTCGGCGTAGGTGAGAATACCTTTGGTTTTGACTTTGAGTGCGTCGTCGCTGAGGAGGGCATAGATGCCTTCTGTCACCCAGTGGGGATTGAGGATGTTGGTGGATTGCAGGATGGGGTGTTCGCGGAAGTTGAGGACAATGCCCAGGTTGTGCAGCAGTCCGATCAGTTGGGTTTGGTCGGTTTCTTCCCAGATGTTTTCTTTGGCGCAGATGGTGGCGTATTCGCTGATGCTGATGATGTCTTTGTCGAGGTTTTCCAGGCGCTGCTTGACTTGGAACCAGCTTAGCGGCAAAAGATCGTAGACTTGTTTGAGTTTAAACAATTTACCAAAAAACAATGCTTTCAGCCGTTCTCAGTCTAGAATCTAGACTGTTTCTAGAAGACTAACGTGGACACGTCGTTCCAGGTGTTGAGCTAGCTTATTTTAAAGGGAATATTCTCTAGATAAATTCTAGACGCGGTAGGGTAGCGATATTTGCGATCGCTCTGTAGGCCTCAACTCAAAATCGGGTTTTTCGATGGTAAATGCCATTTTAAAATTTACTTTTTGGGATTTAAGCAAAAAAAAAGCCGCTATCTGCGAGTCTAAGCCTGTATTTCCAGGGATAGCCGCCTACTGTAGGCGGCTATTGTTCAAAATGCTATCCCGTCCCGGTCAGAAGCCGAAAACCTACAATCACAACATACACATAGCGTGACTGACGCGATCGCACTGCCGTGCCAGCCGATCGTCATCAGTTAAGGTAACAGGCTACCCAGCATATCCAAAATTGCTTCTACGTCCGCTAGGTCGCATTTAGACTTTTTGCGCTTAGCTTTCAATTGGTTGAGTAAGACAGCAGCATCAGGTAAATCACTTGTGTCAAATGATTTTCCACTATCCAGTTGTCGAGCTATAGTCAGCACCCGATCTGCTAGGGCGATCGGTACTCGGATAGTGCGGGTTTGCCCGTGTTCCCATTTACCCTCATAGTGCTTGAGGTTGGCTAGGCTAGCGTCATTAATGTTTTTAGTTATTTCACTTGTGTCAGGTGATTTATTATTAACAGACTGGCACGGATGCTTTAGTTCTGTCAAGTGTTTAGTCACGCGACACAAGTGACTAGGGGTAGAAAGTTAGGCTGTAGGTAGATGACACTCGAAACTACTACTTTTCGGAGAGATACATCAAATCCCCGGCGACGAACTCCTGTTCCCTTACGAATGCTACTTCTTTGTCGAATTGTACCCGCAAGCCCGTATAAGTGGGGTAATTGGTAATTTTGGTAATTTCCCCTTTAACGCCCTTAGCGCGATCGCCGGGCTTCACTACAACAACCCGATCGCCTACCTCCAAAATACGGGAAGGCCTCGGTGCGGGCTGTTGTGTAGGGGATGTCCCATTAAGTGCTCGCTTGAAAAATCCCCTCAAGTGAAGTCCATCGGTACTTTCAATAAATTTCTTTATCTCTTCCATTTTTTCGGTATCGCCGCTCGCTTTTGCTTCCCGGTACTCGTCGGCCATCCTTTCAGCCCGCTGTCTGTTGGCGGTGGTTTGCATATCGGCTTTAGTCGGGTTTGAGGGAGTTGAGGGGGGGGGTGGTGGCACTTGGGAGGGAGTTATTGAGGGAGTTTGAATCGTTACTGGTACTGGGTTTGAGGGAGTTGAGGGAGTTTGGGGGGGTAAATCTTTTTCTAACTCACTTTCTCGATCACTTTCTTCCTTATCTGGCAGATAATTTTCTTTATTTTTGTTTCCGTTTGAAACTTTAGGGTCTAACTCCCTCAACTCCCTCAAAGGTATATCTGGTAGGGGTTCAACTCCCTCCCCAACTCCCTGCAAACTCCCTGCAACTCCCTCGCTAACTCCCTCAATCCCGACTAAAGTTTCGGAGTGAGTGATATGGTTATCCGACTTTTCTCTCACCCTCAATCCCTCAAAATAGGCTTGTGCACCCTGATGTCGGGTAAAGGGTAAATTCTCGTCTGTCAGCAAGTCGGCAAGCAAGCGGGGGAATTTGACAATACTTACTTTCGAGAACCCACTCTCTTCGCAAAAATCCTTGTAAGCCTCGTAAAGCTTCCCGGTGCGGGTAGTAGCGGCCGGGTCTAGTACCAGTTCCATATCAAAGAATGCAGCGGTCGAGCTTGTTTCGACTTTCATCTCCCATTCCTTATATTTGAACTCAGCAATCTTTTCGGCTCCGATACCGCGTATCGCTTGAGTAACGGCGCTATTTGCGAGGGAGAGGGCTATTCCAATCAATGCGGGTATTTCTGCCTCAAACTCACTTTCGATAGCGTGGTCGCGTTTTTCGGTAGGTATGGGGTTATCAAAGTGAACCAGGCACAACCGACGCTCTAGCCCGGTAGTGTCACCCACAAATATGGGTTTGTTACTACAGATGAGGAAGCACCCGTAGAAAAACGCATCGGCGGCCGGAGTGTGCAATTCCCGGTAACTAACAGCATCTCCACCCGTAAAACTGAGAATCGAGTCAATACCTACGGGTTTTCGTTCATCGGCAAACACTACCAATTGTTTATCCACAACTGATGCCTTAGTCGATCCGTCACTTAGGCGATCGAGCTGGCAGCCCTTAAAGTTCTCCCGTCCAACCATTTTCTCCATCAACCGAGTAAAAGTACCCTTACCGGAACCCGGCGCTCCGACCAAGTGAACGAACATCTGCAAGTCGAAAAACCGATGTTTGAGTATGGCGTTAGCAATGGCTAGCAACTTAAACATTTTTCGCTCATCGTCTTGCATCGCCGTCCTGAAGAATTTATGGGTATTAGGACAATTTACCCGTAAAGCCTCTAACGGGTCGCTTAAATCGCCTTCTAGTGGCTTGTAGTCGAAGGGTAAGAACGAGGTAAACCCCGTACCCGGTGAGTGCGGTTGAGTTGTGAGGGTATTACCATCTAGAACGCAATTACTAAAGTTGATGTAACGCTTTCTATCCCAATACTGCCAGCGGATTTGTCGCAAGTCACATTGGAGCAATTCCACCACGTTGTTAATATACTCAATCCCGCTGTAGTTTATGTTTTTTGCGTCAATAGTGGTTTTGACCAAACTCTTAAACGGCCCTATCCCTACCTTTTCCCAGTGTTTACCGGAGTATATCCGCCACGTTTTTTGTTCGTCATCATATTTCCACTGATGCCCATATTGTTCGGCTAACCGGGCCGCTGCTTCTCGCGGTGTCGGTGGCTTTTTCTTTTTTGTTGGTGTATCACTATCAGTTGTGTCAGGTGATTCAACTACATTACTAGCTTTCATCAGTATTGCCCTGAAGGCCTCAATCCCTTGATTATTGATGAAATCATCCATCCCCTTGCCGTCCTCGTGGTTCCAATTGCCTGTAACCGATAGTACCTCGCAGCCATAGGCTTTCAGGTGTTTAGTGAGGGTTTTTTCGGCACGGCGAACATTCTTTATGGTTTCCACCTTCTCAGGTGGATCGGAGTCATAAGAGATGATAAAGTTAAAACCCGCTTCAGCTAATCGTTTCAGCCCTGGTATCAAGTCGGGTTCACCCTTTGCCTTTGGGGTTAATCCCATATCTATCCCCATTAGGGCTACCGTAGGGATATCCCACATACAGCCCTTAATTGCCTTTATGCACCCCTCGGTGATGAGTAGGTAGGGTTTGCCGTTAATGGTGAAGCATCGGGCTTTAAGAGCCTCTAAATCAGTCCAATATGTTTCGACTTCTGGATGCTTGGCAAGGAAAGCATCGTATTCACCTTTAGGGGTGCGATATTTAGGAAGCTTTCCGTCCTTTGACGGCCACGGGTTAATTGGCCGTAGTTGCAGTTGTTCGAGGTTGCCGTAAAAAACTATACAGGGTGATTTAGCCTCATATCCCAGCAATACCGTGGCTTTCGGGATGTCAGCACTACCACAGTTTGCATATATCCAATCCAGAGGAAGTTTTCGCTCGACTCTTAAATAGTCCTTGTCAGCGGCATTGAGTAAAGATTTGTTGCGGGTAGCGGCAACAACTGTAGAAGATGATGGTATACTATCCATAGCGGTTGTTCCTGCAAGTAAGGTGATTAACCGCTATCCCTAGTGTTTAGCTAGTGAATTGATGCCGTGATATACCCTTCCGGCAAGGGGACTTTCTAGAAAAAGTCTAGAAAATAAGTTAAATTTGGTTCAGGTTTTTTGGGTTTTTGTTGTCTCTCTTCACCAGCTAACGCTATTTAGGGACAGCGAGAGCCTTTTTTTTGCCTGCGGGTACAAGCGGGCAAATTCTGCTGTTGAAATTGTAACCTGTCGGGGGATGGCAAATATCCCACAAATAAAGCTTATACAGCGTTATAATTCTTCCGGAACCCTATAAGGGTTAGGATTATTTTCTCGTGTATTAAAGTCTATACAGCGTGAGAGAAATTTACACTAAATCTCACAAAATTTATACACAAGACGCATTTTTCTTACTTTGTATAACAGGTGCTTAAGTAAGTAAGTGTATTTCCTAGAGTAGCCCCCTACAGTAGGGGGCTACTTGTAAAAATGCTCACAAAAAAAGAAAAGCTAGCTTCACACTATGCAGATGATGTGACTCTAGCTTTTTTACTTGTGACCTTACCGATCGGATACCAACCTAAAACTCAATCAACAAATCATTAAGCTCTTGCCGTGTGGGCGGGAACTGTCCACCCCGTTTGTAGTGAGTAAGCAACCGACTGTAGGTGATGCCCGACTTCAAGTCCCCAAAGTGTTTGGCATAGGCGTAAAGCCCTAGCTCTTGCGCTTCTTGTACCATTACCAATTTATCCTTGGGGGCGGTTCGCCGTTCGACTACCTTGTAGTGTTGGCTCATCCTCACCGGTTCCGGTAGTGGCTCATATGCCTTTTTTGCGATCGCTTCGAGGCACGTTAGTACCCGCAGCACCTCGGTAGTTGCTGGCATCCAACAGGCCAGCTTAAGTACGGCCCGTGGGGGCAACAGGTAGTTGAGGTGGGGTTTTCCTATCCAGCAGATACCGAGTACGGGTTCCGAGTGTTCAATGAAGGTTTCGGGACAACTGAACAAGCCATCCCCTACAAGTTGTGGTTCAAAGTTGCGGATTAGGCGATCGGTAGTTTTTGGCTCAACGTCATAAAGGGCATCTACCTGTTCCGGTAATAGCACGGGAGCCTGGTAGTAGTGCAACCACGGCTTAACGCCAGTACCGATATCAATGCAGGCAAAAGCCTCGGTGTGGCGGATACCATCAAACACGGCATCTCGATACCAACGGAGTGCAAGGGGCTTATCCCACGAATAGTTAAAAGAAGCCGATCGTGGGGTACGTGAAGCGGACTGTTGTGACATAATAATATTCTCAATTGCTTGAACCAATTGAGAAAACAGCAGTCATCGGGGTGCAACCCGGTGGCTGTGTTGCTTTCTCTTACTTTTGACGATCGCAGCATTCAGGCTAAAGTGTCAATACTGCAACTGTTAAGTTTTGTTGCCAACAGAACGGGACTACTTACTGTCACTCACGTGACACAAGTGAATACTTGATATTAAGTTCACTGCTTATTTATCTCTATTTTTACGAATAGCCGCCAACTGTTGGCGGCTACGCCAGAAAATACAGGCAGAGACACAAACAGGCAAGGCAAAAAATAGCCAATAAAAAACCCCCCTTATTAAGGGGGGCGGTAGGCTGGGAGGTAGCTGGGGCTAAAAAGCTTCTACGATTCTAGTTTCTTCACTTACTCCCAGATAGTGCCTGAGAATTACATCTACACTGTTACCGCAGGAAGTAGCAATATGTAATAGTGCGTTGTTGTTGTGCTTGTTAGCCTGTGCTGTAAGCGTGATGTAAGTGTGACGGGTATGATATAGGGAGAGATAGCCTGATATCTTGCCTTCCTCTACTAATCGAGCAACTACTCCGAAATACCAGTAATCTGTCTCAGTACCATCTTTGAGTATTCTCTTTTGCTTGTACCCTCTCCAAGTTTGTGCAACGCTCGATTGTAGTCTGTGTTTCCCTTTTTTGTTTGGAAAAACTAACTCGCTTGAACTTTCACTTTTTAACTTTAACAATAGCTCCCTTAATCGAGAATTCTCACTAAAGTAGAAAAGTCTTACCTCACCTGTTTTGGTTTCTTTTACCTTTTTTGTTGACGAGCCTAGCGACTTGCTAAACCGAATTAAATTGCGCTCTAAATCAACATCCTTCCACGTGAGAGGTAATGCTTCAGAAGTTCTACACCCGGTTAAAAAGTAAAACTCGATCAAGGGAGCGTACAGAATTACAGCTTTAGACTTGGATTCATAAAAAGCCTTGATAATAATCTTGCATTCTTCCTTACTAAAAGCACGTCGGTCGTCTTCAAGTTCTTTTTCGTCTAACACCTCGTGCCATTCTTTTTCCTCTCCGTTTACTATTTTAGATGCGTACTTTTGCTGCGTTGTAACAGCGGGTGTGCTGAACTTATCAAGTGCAAACGGGTTTTCGGTGGTTGCATTAACCAACATCCCTTTGGATTTGGAAAACTCAAATGCCTGATTTAACTCAGACAAAAAATACGTTTTTTTTGATGATTTGATTCTAGACAATACTAGAATCAAATTTTGTTTGTCATCCAATCGGATTAAATCAATGCTTAATCCTGACTGAGTAAATGCTTTGGTTTGATTGTTCCAGATTTTACCGTAAATCAAATTTGAGAATTGTGTCTCATACCTGACTTTGAACGTTGTTTCCTCAATAACAGTCTTTTTCCACTCTAGGTAAGCTTCCCACATCTCCCCTACTGTTATTTCGGGTTCAAGCTGTACTGTACCTGGTAATTGAAGTACATCGGCCAGTTTGGCATATTTACCTCCCCCTAAGCCGTACTTGGCAAGTGTCGGGTCAAATAGCTTCTCCCATTCAGTGTGGTCAAGGTCAGCCTCCATAGCGATCGCTAACTGGGTAGCCCGTTTCCAGTCCTCTGGATTGTCAGCACTAAACCCGTATTTAGTCAGGTACAGGTAACTAGGCTTTCCTTTAAGGGATTTACCTTTTAACTGTTCCCATAACGGCGTGTGACGCTTAGGAAACCCTAATCGGAGTGATTTACCGTCACGGGTGACACTAACATCGCAGGACTGTTGAGGACGTTTATCGGCTCTCATAGGTTGTTCTTCCTGAAACTATTGGTTTGTCAAGGTTCTGGGTTTTCTAGACGGATTCTAGATTTCTGCACTTATGTGCATTTTTATGAGCAGCCGCCAACTGTAGGCGGCTACTTCCTAGAATAGTATAGCAGATTTTTAGTAGACTTGTTTGAGTTCGGAGATTTCCGTGTGGATGGCGCTGCGGAGTTCGTCGATTCCGCTTCCGCTTTGGCAAGAGGTTTCGAGAATGGCTTTGATGTTGGGATATTTGTCGCGCAAGGCTTTGCGGTTGAGGTCCAGGGGTTGTTCGTCGCACTTGTTGCCGACGAGGATGACGGGGGAAGCGTCGCCGAAGCTTTCGATCAGTTTCAGCCAGTATTCGAGGCGGTTTTCGTCTTCGCTGGTGCGGCAGTTGCACACGAGGAGGTAGAGGCTGCGTTTGGTAAGGAAAAATTGGTGGGTGGCGTGGTAGATTTCTTGTCCGCCGAAGTCCCAGACGTTGAGTTTGACTTGTTTGGTGTTGACTGTAATTTTCCAGTCTGTGATGTTGAGTCCGTCGGTTTGGGGCTCGTTGGGGTTGTATTTGTTGTCGATGAGGCGGTTGATCAGGGAGGTTTTGCCGACGCTGCCTTGCCCGACGAGGAGGACTTTGGCTTCGTTGAGGGGGCGGACTTCGCCGCTGCGGAGTTGGCGCAGGTAGTTGAAAATGGCGGCGGGAGTACCGGGTTCTTCGTTCTGGTTTGCAGACCCTAGAACTTCTGGAGAAACGGGCAGGGGATTGTGGCGAAGATCGAGGTATTTAAGTTGTGGCAGTGTTTCTAAGCATTCAGGAATCTTTTCAATCTGATTGAAACGGAGGTCAAGCAGTGTCAGATTCGACAGTTGCCCGATCGCCTCTGGAATGGAGGTAATCTGATTGCTATCGAGGTCAAGCCGTGTCAGATTCGACAGTTGGCCGAGCACCTCTGGGATGGAGGTAATCTGATTGCTACTGAGGGAAAGCCGTGTCAGATTCGACAGTTGGCCGAGCGCCTCTGGGATGGAGGTAATCTGATTGCTACGGAGGGAAAGCCGTGTCAGATTCGACAGTTGCCCGAGCGCCTTTGGGATGGAGGTAATCTGATTGCTACGGAGGGAAAGCCCTGTCAGATTCGACAGTTGCCCGAGCGCCTCTGGGATGGAGGTAATCTGATTGCTATCGAGGTCAAGCCGTGTCAGATTCGACAGTTGCCCGATCGCATCTGGGATGGAGGTAATCTGATTGTAACTGAGGTAAAGCCTTGTCAGATTCGACAGTTGCCCGATCGCATCTGGGATGGAGGTAATTTGATTGTCACCGAGGTCAAGCAATGTCAGATGGGACAGTTGCCCGATCGCATCTGGGATGGAGGTAATCTGATTGCTACTGACGAGCAGCCATGTCAAATTTGATAGTTTGCTGATCGCATCTGGGATTTGGGTAATCTGATTGCTACTGAGGTTAACCAGTGTCAGATTCGACAGTTGCCCGATCGCCCCTGGGATGCAGGTAATCTGATTGTGACTGAGGTTAAGTATTTTTAAGTTGGTTAATTGAAGAACAGCATCAGGAAACTCAGTTAACTTATTCCTAACCAATTCTCTTTTCTCTTCATAGAACTTCTCCCCCAACCGCAACGTTTCAAGCTGCGTGCACTTGCCAATCTCCGGCGGCAATTCCTCCAAGTCCAGCCCCGACAAATCCAGTTGGGTCAATTTTTCCTCGGCTGCTTGGTTAATTCGCCGCACTGCTTCCTCTCGCGTCATGCCCTTTGTCTCTCGGTAGGATTCATTTTATTGTGACAGGAATTTTTGGTTAGTAGAGGGGAATAACTACACGGCAGTGACCAAGGTGTGACAACTTAAGCTGTCAGTCCACCGAGCCTTCTCGCCCACCCGACAGTCCGCCAGGGAATGAATTCCCTGTCTAATAGCGAAAGTCCTCTCAAAGAGGACTGAAAAACTCATTAGTCCTCTTTGAGAGGACTTTCACTTTGAGGCAGGGGTTTCAACCCCTGCCGGATTGCTGGAATGAGGGAAATATCCTGTTTGAGGAAAAAGGCTACGCCAACATCGAGCGTTACGATCTGGAAATTTTCACTCTTAATAAAGCCTCACCCTTTCAATCATCTGTTTGATGAGAAACAATAATGCGATCGATTTCTTCCCGGTGGCGATCGTAATAACGCCAAGCATTCTCTAAATCGCGATCGTCCAACACTGGATAATTCCGAAGTAACTCAGCCTCATGGGCCCCCTTAGCGAAAGTCCTCTCAAAGAGGACTGAAAAACTCATTAGTCCTCTTTGAGAGGACTTTCACTTTGAGGCAGGGGTTTCAACCCCTGCCGGATTGCTGGAATGAGGGAAATATCCTGTTTGAGGAAAAAGGCTACGCCAACATCGAGCGTTACGATCTGGAAATTTTCACTCTTAATAAAGCCTCACCCTTTCAATCATCTGTTTGATGAGAAACAATAACGCGATCGATTTCTTCGCGGTGGCGATCGTAATAACGCCAAGCATTCTCTAAATCGCGATCCGACAAACCTGGATAATTCCGAAGTAACTCAGCCTCATGGGCCCCCTGTTGGTGAAGCGAAACCAGTGTGCAAACAGGAATGCGGGTGTTGCGAATCCGGGCATTTCCTCCACAGACTCCAGGCGTACTCTGAATCGCCCTAGCCGAGAGTTTTTCTTGGAATAGCAAACTCTCTTCAGGTGTCAGCGACTCAATGACTTGAATTAAGGAGTCAACCAACTGAATGTTCATAGCTGGTAATTTACGGAATATATAATAGTGCGATCGCTCAAACTATCATAGCAAAATTTCCCAACACCAACCTCTCAAGCTCCGTACACTTGCCTATCTCCGGCGGCAATTCCTCCAACCCCAACCCCGCCAAATCCAGTTCCGTCAATTGTTCCTCGGCTGCTTGGTCAATTCGCCGCCCTGCTTCCTCTCGCGTCATGCCCTTTGTCTCTTGCTAGGATTCATTTTATTGTGACAGGAATTTTTGGCATTGAGGCGAGAAACCGGGTTTCTCTGAATTTTTTGGTTGGGTGACGATAAATATCGAGAGAAACCCGGTTTCTGAGATTTACGCATGGGGCGAGAAACCGGGTTTCTCTGAATTTTTTGGTTGAGTGACGAGAAATATCGAGAGAAACCCGGTTTCTGAGATTCACGCATGGCCTATCCCCCGCGCATAAGTCCCGTTTATGTTAAAGGAAGATGGACGATCCGATCTTGATATTCATCATCGAACGAACCATAAGCAATCAAAATCAATTCCTCAATATTTTGCCCAATACTTAAATCTGAGTTCAAAATAAAAATCCCTGGAATATGCCTACCTTCAGCTATATGATCTACCAAATGCACGGGCATTGACTTGCGGTTGTTCGTCACCAAAATAAAGTTATGCTCTTCACACCACACCAAGATATCAGGATCGAGCGTACTTTTCGGAGGCGTACCGATGTCACCCACCGACCAAACTACTAAATCAGGCCGTTTCCGGTGAAGCTGTGTAGCATAAACGGGAGTAACATTCTCATCCATCAAATATTTAAACGCCATTTCTCAATCACTCTGGTTCGCGGTTTGCTTTGCCCATTCTGCTTTCAATTTTCGCAATCTTTCGGCAGCCGGATGGGGATTTGCTGCTTGCATTTTTCGCTGCTGGTGCGACCACTCCAACCAGTCTTCCAAATATCGACTTACTGCTTCTTTGTTCTCCAAATAATACAAAATAGTCGCATAAACCTCTGCCAAAGTTAGAGATGGATAGAATTGCTGAATTTCTTCGGCGGTGCGTTCCCGATGCAGGTACTCGTACAGTACCGTCTCAATCCCGATGCGGTGTCCTTTAATGCGAATATCATCTGGTGCCAAGAAATCAAAATACTCATTCAATTCCATATCTAAAATTCCTCTTTTAGCTATTTACTATTATACTCGCGATCGCCCAAATTTAAAATGCTTCATCCTGCCAGATGAGGGCGCTCGAAACACGATCGAACTGTTGTTAAATTTTCGCTGGGGATGGGTGAAGCATAGAGAAACCCGGTTTCTGAGATTTAAGCATGGGGCGAGAAACCGGGTTTCTACGAATTTTTGGTTGGGTGATGAGAAATATCGAGAGAAACCCGGTTTCTGAGATTCACGCATGGGGCGAGGAGCCCGGTTTCTACAAGCTTTTAGCGGGACTTAAACAAATTTTAAGCCCAAACAAAGCCTAAACTGGCTTTATAAGCGGAGAATACGTCCCAATTTTGGTTCAACCATTTCACAAACCTAAAAGATATGGCTGTCCGAAATGCTTCGAGTGCATCACTAAAAGTGTTTAAAGGTTTGTTTGCCCATTTGCGCCTTAATCCTCCTGTTAAGGTATGCCAGAGAATGAAAGTGTAGGCACAAAACACCATAATGAAATGTCTTTTCAGGCTGATTTCATCTCTGACTTGATATTCATTTAACCCCAACCAGCCCTTGGCTTCCCGATAGAAAACTTCGACCCAATTTCTTTGTGAATAAGTTTTTACTATCCACTCCTCTGTCGCTGTTGATAAGTCAACATTACTCATCAAATAATCTATTTCAGTCGCGGTATCGAAAGTCTCTGCATTCATGACGATGGCTATTACTTTCTTACCTGTGCATTTTGATAATTCGACTTCCTTAATTGCTACCCATACTGTTCTCGGTCGTTCGAGATTGAGTTGAATTTTTGTGAAAGCCCCTACAGGTAAAGCTTTTGTTAAGTTGTCTACTCGAATTTCCTCTGTTTCATTTTCGGTTTTTTGAATTATTACTTTGCGATTCTTGGCGATTCCTCCGATATATTTTAATTTGCGGTTTTCTAATTCTTGTAAAAAACTGGTGTTATTACCATACCCTGCATCCATCAAGACTATTCCTGGTTTATAGCCTCTCGAAGGAGGTTTTGTCGATTAAATTTATGGCTATTTCTGGCTTTTTCTTGAATTCTGGGTCTTCCTCTCCCTCTGGTAATGAG
>NZ_JAUBUJ010000053.1:0-57011 GCF_036705405.1 Microcoleus sp. B13-B6 | reverse complement strand
CCATTTTGAACGAGCAACCTGTTTTTTCGTCAGCTTCTATAGATTTGCAGGACTTAATTTAGATGCGTTTACCCTGGTTGTACGAGTCCGTCATCTCTGGAACAAAACTACCCGTGAGGTTCAGTTTTATTGGTCTTCTTTACACAGTGATGCTCAACTTATTGGTCGGGCTATTCAACAACATTGGGGTATTGAAAACCAGGCTCATTGGACTCTTGACTGTACATTTGCTGAGGATGCTTGCCGCATTCGCTCTTTCCACAGTCCTCGGAATTTTGCTCTTTTACGACGCATTGCTCTCAATGCCCTTAATCGAGAACTGACTTACAAACGCAGTCTCCGACAAAAAATGAAACGCACTGCTATGGATAACGATTATATGATTCAAGTTCTCTTTTCTTGTTTTCTTGACCCTACATTAGATTCTTCTGAGTCCTTGTGTCAAGCCTAATTGAGATGCTCTTACCCTGGTTTACGAGGGAGAATTGTCAACTTACCGTTGATGGTAGCAGCAGTATTAACCTTGCTGTGGCGAGACGTAGCTGGAGTGACAGAACTCACAAGAATGCTGGCAAGAGAAGGTTTTTTGTGGTGCCGACCTACGACAGTTAGTCAACAAGCAATGTCTCAAAGGTTTTTAAGTTTTCCTGCCACTTTATTTGAAGGAGTTTTTAAAAATTTATTACCAAGTTTAAGAACTGCTTGGTCCAAGAGAAACCAACGACCCCTACCAGAAAGCATTCAATTTGCCTTGACTAAATTTTCGAGCATTTGGATAATAGATAGTTCAACGCTCGAAGCATTGTTTTGCAAGCTCAAAAGCTTGGAAGATATACCAAAAGGGCAGTTGGCAGGAAAAATGGCAACAGTTATAGATTTAATGACCAGGCTCCCTATCGATATTTGGTTTCTGGAAAACTAAGCGAGCTTCTGATGTTAAGCTTGAAGAAAATATTCTGCAATTAGTGCCAACTCAAACCTTACTCTTACTGGATAGAGGATTTTATCATTTTAGCTTTTGGCTCAAATTAATTGAACGAGATATCCACTTAATTACTCGTTTAAAACAATAGTTCGGACAGTTTTTAAGCAGCCAGAGTACCATAAGACAAGACTGAAGGAAGGTTAGGGTGATTTAAAATCAAATCCGGGTCTAAATCTAACTTATCAATAAAGGTAGAAAGTAGATGCTTATTGAATTTCAGACGTTTATAAGAACAGATTGAAAACACAAAAGATTTGGCAGATGAATGACAACTAGAGAGTTCATATTTGGCTAGATTTAAGGCAATCAGACTGGCATTAAAATGAAAATCAAGCCGTGGTAAATGACGAGCTTGACAATCTGACAATCCCGTAAATTGTTTAGCATCACGAAAAATAAATTCGATTTGAAAACGAGCCTGATAATATTCAACAATTTGCTCAGGTGGTAGATGAATATCAGTGCTAAATAATAAAGTATTTTTGATTTTCCCATTGGCTTGAACCTCAGAAATACAAGCCAAGCTAATTTGGCAATTTAAACAACAACTCCACACTACTAATGTATATAATGAAACTCCCGGTTTTATTTGTTTAACAAACTTAAGACGACTCAGATATTGGCAGTCAACCTTACCATCATATTTGCGAGGTGCTCCCAGTTTATTTTGTTCACCTGTATAGAGATAGCGTAGGTTAGCATCAACTCTTAGCTTGCCAATAAAGTCTAAATTCAACTCCCCCACAGCATCCCAGAATTTAGAGCGATAATAATAGCCATCAGCGACCATTTGGACGTACAGAAGTTGGGAAGGAACAACGAGTATTCTTGAGATGTTTTGCATAATCATCAACTCTTGTGATGTCAGGCGTTGAGCTTTGAGACTCCTGTTTTTTGCGAGATTTTTTTGACCAGCTATTCTTCGGTTTTTGTGGCAGTTTTTTCCCTGGCTTTATTTGAGGACGTGATGGAGTTTGTTGCACGCTTAAGCTATAAGATAAACGAGTCTCAATTTCGACAATAGAAATCACAGAAATTTCCAATCCCTGTTCCGATTTACCAGCTACACCATTATAAAAATAAGCCTTGCCGTCAGTTTTTTTGCCACTTTTTCTTAAAAAAGAACAATCAATAACAGCAATGACTGTGTGTTCAGGATTTAAAGCAAGTTCCGTGGAAATATTGATTAAATTGTGGAAAATTAAAGCTTTTGAGAAAGTGACGACGGTAGGTTTTTTCGCTCAAACAACTATAACGACTGAGATTTGTGAAGTTGACCTTGCCATAAGCCAGCAAGATAGTTGAGAATAAAGTGATTAAAAACTTCTTTTGGGGTTGACTAATCCCTGGCATTTGTTGTAAGATGGATTCCATGATTTTCCTAAGGCAATCTGTTGAGCTTGTGTGTTTTTATAGCTTAACCGAAAAGAGTGCCTTTTTTTCTGTTGATTTTGGGTTCAGATTGCACTCACTTTTTTCACTTCTCTGCTGCAAAAGCGATCGTATCCCTCTTTAAAAACTGTCCGGAGTATTGTTAAAAAAAGGAGCAGCAATTAAAATACAGCAAGTATTTACCAAGAGTTATGAACTCCGAGATAGTCGGATACGGCTAGGCTCAGGAACTTCAAAAACTCCATTTATTACCTTACGTTTGATTGAAGTTCGTTCCGGTAAAATTTGGCATTCTTATTTGACAAGCGTACTAGATCCTCATGTATTACCTCCCTACGTAGTCGCAGATTTATATCGCAGGCGCTGGAGGATTGAAGATGCTTTTAATACCGTAAAAAGGCTTTTGGGATTAAGTTATTTGTGGACAGGTTCTCTCAACGGCATCCAGCTTCAAATTTGGGGGACTTGGATATTTTATGCACTCTTGGTTGATTTAGGTGATGCCGTTGCTGACCAACTCTCTTTACCAATAGATTCGATTTCATTAGAAATGATTTACCGGGGTCTTTACCATTTTTATGTAGCTCATCAAAAAGGTAAGGCCACTGACTTGATCGAGTATTTCGCCGCGCCCGAAAACCAAGATTTAGGTATTGTTAAATCTCAACGAAAGCCCAATGTTAAGTTAATTGTTGCACCTTTCCCCGATCGACAGCGAGGCCTGAATCAATTTTTATTTGATGCCTCTTCTGAAATCCCTTTGACAACTGCCATACAGGCTTAACTTGTTACAAATGGCTAAGCTAATCCAAAAAGAATTGGCAGATTTAGCTGGACTGAAAGAAGAACAAATTAAACGTTATGAAGATAATGACTACGAAGATGCCAGTTTTTTGGATGTAAGATTTGTAATTGATGCACTGGAAATCAAAATTCAAAAATGTGAGTTTCTAGTTCCTTTAGATACCCTAAGAAGAACGCCAGTTACCAAAGAAGAATTACTTTCCTCAACTCATCGTTTTCACAGCCAACAAGATCAACGAATGATGGAGCAAGTTCAATTAAAAAGTTAGGGTTGACAGTTGACGCTGTTAGAGTCCCAACTTTTTTCAGAAGTCGGGAATCTGCGTGTATAATTTTCAATTTGCCCTAAGTCTAATTAAGTGCTTTCATCGCTTCGACAACTTGCCGCGAGATAAAAGGTAAAATTTCTTCATTCTTGCTATTCTCTTTCCCCTCGGTAAATACAACCAACAAATACGGCCGCAAACCCGATATTTCAATATAAGCAGCATCGTGACGCACTTGACTTGTCAGTCCCGCTTTTGACCACAATTTTGCTGATTCTGGCAATCCGCCACCTAAAAAACCTGTAACTTGATTTTCAGGATCTGCTTCTAATTCTGCTGGATCTAAACTGCGTTTCATTAAACCCATCATTTCTTGCGATGCTTTGGCAGAAACAGCTACGCCGCCGATTATACTGTGCAGCAAACGCGCCGCTGCATTTGTGGTCAGCATATTTCTATTTTCCATTAATTCTCCCACAAATGCTCGCTCGCGACCGTAGGGGCCGTCACACCAGGTTTTTTGATTGGCGTTAATATTTTGTAATTCTGGCCAATCCAATGATTGAAAGTAACGGTTGACGATGTTTCGCTGCTGTTTCCAACTTTCAAAGGGGCCTGGTGATAATTCTGGGCCGCTGGTGGTGCCGGTGAGGGCGTCTACTACTAAACTGGTGGCGTCGTTGCTGGAATCAACTATCATATCTCGGACGGCGCGTTCTAATTCTGGCGATGTTTGAATCATGCCTTTTTGCGCCCATTCCCAGATGGCAACGAGGTAGAATAATTTGACGATGCTGGCTGGATAAATTCGTTCGGAAGCTCTGGCGCTAAAACCTCGCGGTTGATATTTCCAAAATTCTTCTGGACTCAGGGCACCGCCTGTATTGACTCGCACCGGCGGATCGTAGACTATCCAGGTAATGGCTGTACGATCGCCACTTAATCCTGTAAATTCTGACAATGCGGAGCTTATAATGCTACTGCCGAGGTTTTCTAATTGTTCGTCTTTGTGAAAAAATGTCATGGTTAATGGCTGACGGTTAACGGTTAACGGCTAGCAGCTAATGGCAATCTATCGTTAAATGCGAACAATAAATGCGAACAATTAACAGCAAACAATGAGCAATTAGCAATGGCCAATTATCAATTATCTGATGTTCAGGAGTACCGGGCGCGATCGCACATAAATATTTACGATTCCCCAAAGTGCGATCGATTGGCAACTCAAGCAGCCCTGGGGCGGCATTTGCGCGTCGTCGAACTCCCCCTAAGACAGAGCGATGTAAACTTGGATACAACGGCTGTGATGGTGCGGCTGTGCGAAGATGATTATCCGGGATGGCTGGATATTCGAGATGTTGAGTTGCTCGATGTGGCAGAAACAGTGTATCATCCTCTGGTGCTTTCTGAGGCCCAAATCAAGGAAAAATTACCAATAGTAATTACTTTCGCTCGCGAGGCTATGAACCAATCCAATTATTATCTTTGGGGCGGTACAGTCGGGCCAAATTATGATTGTTCGGGCTTGATGCAAGCTGCTTTTGTGGCTGCCGGCATCTGGTTGCCGAGGGATGCTTATCAGCAGGAAGCTTTTACTAAACCTATTAGTATCAGTGCTTTAGAACCGGGGGATTTAGTATTTTTTGGTACGCCAGAAAAAGCCACTCACGTAGGATTGTATCTCGGAGATAATCGCTACATTCACAGTTCGGGACAAGCACAAGGTCGCAACGGTATCGGTATCGATGTTTTGTCGGAGGAGGGCGATCTAGTCAGTCAAGCTTATTACCAGCAATTGCGGGGATATGGTAAAGTTGTGGCAAGTTATCAACCTAATTAGTTGTTGACTGTTGACTGTTGACTGTTGACTGTTGACTGTTAACTGTTGACTGTTGACTGTTAACTGTTAACTAATGACTGTTAACTAATGACTAATGACTAATGACTAATGACTAATGACTAATGATTACTGATGTTATCTAACAAACAAATGGACGCTGCATTATTTTTGGAAAAATTGGCGAGACAGCAAGCTGAGGCTGAGGTTGTTCTCGACGTTTCGGTGGTGGTGCCGGTGTATAATGAGGTGGAAAGTTTGCCTCATTTGATTGAGGCGATCGCCTCTTCTATCCAACCATCTGGACTCAGCTATCAAATTATTTGTGTAGATGACGGTTCTAAGGACGGTTCGGGTGCACTTCTCCAGCAGTTAGCCAGCACTCGCGATGACCTTTGTGCTGTAATTTTGCGCCGCAATTACGGGCAAACTGCTGCCATGTCGGCAGGTTTCGATCGCGCTCGCGGCCGTGCTATTGTTACCCTAGACGGCGATTTGCAAAATGATCCGGCTGATATTCCGCTATTGTTGGCCAAGTTAGATGAAGGCTACGATTTAGTTAGCGGCTGGCGGAAAAATAGGCAGGATAATACTATTAGTCGGTTGATTCCTTCTAAAATTGCGAACTGGTTAATTGGTCGCGTTACAGGCGTAACTTTGCATGACTACGGCTGTTCTTTGAAAGCTTATAAATCCGAGTTGGTAGCAGACTTGAATCTGTACGGGGAATTGCACCGCTTTTTGCCTGCTTTGGCGTTTATTGAAGGGGCGAGAATTGCAGAACTTCCGGTGCGACATCACGCCCGCCGTTTCGGTCAAAGTAAGTACGGGATTTGGCGGACTTTTCGCGTGTTGATGGATTTGTTAACTATTTCTTTTATGAAAAAGTTTCTGACTCGACCGATGCACGTTTTTGGACTTTTGGGACTGAGTTCTATGACGTTGGGAACGGTTTTAGGGATTTATTTGACAGTCTTAAAATTGGGTTTTGGTCAAATTATTGGGAACCGCCCTTTGCTGATTTTGGCTGTGGTTTTGCTGTTAACTGGCGTGCAGTTATTTTGTTTTGGTTTGCTGGCGGAAGTGATGATGCGGACTTATCACGAGTCGCAGGGAAAACCTATTTATCGGGTGCGCGAGGTGTTTGGTTCTAAGTAAAGGATTGGTGTTAAGCTGTGGAGCATTTAAACCAGTAACGAGGCTTGTATGGTGCGTCAGGAGTGAACTCTTACGCGCTTATGCGGGAAACACTTCTGTAATGACGCACCCTACTATCGTCTTTTAAATGCCGAACAGCTTAGGAATGAGAATTAAATAACTTACAATGCGTGATGGTTCTTGTGGGATGGGCGTCCCGCCCGTCCAGAAAGGGCGGGCTATAAGCCCAACCCCTACTCCCCACTTTCAAGAGTGTAAATTATTTAATTCGCGATCCTTAGTAGATCCCCGACTTCTAGCATTAGCTTTGATGTTAAGTCTGGGAAACGGTTGCAGAAGTCGGGGATCTGGTGTTATATAATTTAACTCATCTACGATATTGAACAGTCCAATCTCAAATGGTAAGGTGCGTCGCCACGCTTGAATCTGAAAGTTTCATTTAGTATCTCATAGCGACGCACCCTACAGATTACTGTCAACTGTCAACTGTCAACTGTCAACTGTCAACTGTCAACTTTCTAACTCATTACTTTTTGAGCTTGTCGGAGAGATTGAATAGTTGCGATCGCGTGTTGGGAAACTGCATCTATTTCTGCTTCGGTATTGAACCGGCCAATACCGAACCGAATTGAAGCATAAGCTAATTTGTCCGATCGCCCGATCGCTGCTAAAACATGAGATGGAGATATTTTCGCCGAAGTGCAAGCAGATCCCGAAGAAACTGCCGCCGCCGGTTGCAAACCCAACATCAACGCTTGACCGTCAACCCCGGCTACACTAATATTGAGATTCCCCGGCAATCTCTTAGTAGCATGACCGTTGAGAAAAACATCGCCCAATTCACTCAAGTTTTCCCACAAACGCTGCCGCAAATTAACCACTCGTTCTGTTTCCGACTCCATTTCCGCAATTGCCAATTCTACTGCTTTGGCAAACCCAACTATTTGCGGTGGGTAGAGAGTTCCCGATCGCATTCCCCTTTCGTGGCCTCCTCCGTGCATTTGCGGCGCTAGCTGCACTCTCGGTTTGTTGCGGCGCACGTAGAGAGCACCGATGCCTTTTGGCCCGTAGATTTTGTGGGCTGTCAAGGACATTAGATCGATATTCATCTCCTCTACGTCGAGGGGAATTTTGCCGATCGCCTGTGCCGCATCTGTGTGAAAAAGAATGTCATTTCCCCGACAAATTGCTGCAATTTCTGCGATCGGCTGGATGACGCCAATCTCATTATTTGCCGTCATCACTGAAACTAAAATTGTCTCGGCGCGAATCGCTTTGATCAAATCGCCTATATCAATCAGCCCGTCGCTTTTCACTGGTAAAACAGTAATGTCAAACCCCAATTTTTGCAAATAGGTACAGGGGTCTAGAATTGCATTATGTTCGGTTTTTACTGTGATAATGTGCTTTCCTTTACTGAAATAAGCTTCGGCGATGCCTTTGATCGCTAAGTTATTTGCTTCGCTGGCGCCACTGGTAAAAACAATTTCTTCTGGAGAAGCATTGATCGCTTCTGCTATGATTTGTCGTGACTGTTTTACTGCTGCTTCTGCTTCCCAGCCGTAGACGTGGTTGATGCTGGCTGCGTTGCCGAATTGTTCGGTGAAATACGGCAGCATCGCATCAAGTACCCTTGGATCTACGGGGGTTGTGGCGTGGTTGTCGAGGTATATAGGACGTGCGGACATAGTGCAGTTTTGGGTGAAAAAAGTGTTAGGTTTATTGTAGACGAGCCCCTTGTTCTACTACAAAACTTTATAATTAAGAAATATTTGTGAAGATTTATGCGAGCTGACATTCAGGGATTAGAAATTACTGTCGGTGAGCTCAAGCACCTCACAGGCGCGGGGCCCGATCGCGTATACCGCCCGCCGACAGCGACTAAGTTTGCCCGCGAAGCTTTGAAAACTGTCGGTTTAATTGTTTTGCTTCTAATCAGTTGTTGGCTGCTGGTTGCGATATTTCCTAGAGCTTATTTGTTGTGGTTCGCCCTCCACTTGGTTGCGATACTCGGTTTAATCCTTGAGGATGCGTGGAAAATTCGGTGCAGTCGGCAAAACAAAGATTTAATCAATCTTTTTGATGATGTGGATCGCTATAATGGTATAATCGAAGCGATCGCCATTAATGATCGGATAGAAGATGCTGGCAATGCGGGAGTCAAAATCGGCGATCGGGCAAAAGTCATTCAAGCCTTGCAGCTAATCAGAGACGATTTAGTTCGAGCTTTGAAAACCGAAAGAATTCTCAGGGAAAACAAAAAATTTGTCGCTACTAACTCCGAATTGTTTGCCAATAATTTGAGAACTTTGAATGCCCTGCAAATTAGCGATAGATCGAGCCAGCCGGGACGATTACTCAACGAAGCTTTGCAGGTAGCCGTGGGAGTTCAAGCAGAAATGAAAAAGTTGCAAGAGCGAAACGCTGCTAATTTTAAAAATGGCAAAAGTAAGTAGCGTGCACGGCTGCGTGCGCCTCTTACGCAGTAGCAATATGCAGCTTGCTGAACCGCAACAGGCAGGATGCCTGTTCCACTCGAACTCAAAGACATTTTTAAAATTATGAATTAGGAGAATTGTTGAAAAAATATCATAATTATTGTAAATTTTTACCTATTACGTAACAGGTAAGGATATCTTGGAAAGGTGACGTTAACAACCAGGTCAGTATGTCTTCTGCCAAACCCAAGATTATAGTTCTCGACGACGATCCGACAGGTTCTCAAACCGTGCACAGTTGCTTGCTGCTGACACGTTGGGACGAAGACACCCTGCGTTTGGGGCTGCGGGACAAGTGCCCGATTTTCTTCATACTGACAAATACTCGATCGCTAACTCCCGAAAAAGCAGCCTCCGTCACCCGCGAAGTGTGCCAAAATCTAAAAAGGGCGATCGCCAGCGAAAAAATCGAAGACTTCCTAATAGTTAGCCGTTCCGATTCTACCCTGCGCGGCCACTATCCCATCGAAACCGACGCGATCGCTGAAGAACTTGGTCCCTTCGACGCCCATTTTCTAATTCCCGCCTTTTTTGAAGGAGGTCGAATTACCCGCCACAGCGTGCACTACCTAATAGTTAACAGCGTCCCGACACCAGTACACGAAACCGAATTTGCCAAAGATTCAGTCTTCGGCTACAGTCACAGTTACCTGCCAGACTATGTAGAAGAAAAAACCAAAGGTCGCATCCCTGCTGATGCAGTCGATCGCATTTTACTCGGAGACATTCGCTACGGAAGTTTAGATCGACTGATGGATATGACAGACAACCAATGTGCGGTTGTTGACGGCCAAAGCCAAGGCGATTTAGACACATTTGCCAAACACATTCTCAATGCAGTCAGTCAAGGCAAAAAGTTTTTATTCCGCAGCGCGGCGAGTATTTTAACATCCTTAGCTGACCTCGGCCCGCAGCCAGTAGCAGCCGACGAAATGGCAAAATATGTGAGGGATGGCAAACCCGGTGCAGTAATAGTTGGTTCCCACGTTAAGAAAACTACTGAACAATTGGAGCGCTTGTTAAAAGAACCCAATATAGTTAGCATTGAAATAGATGTATCTCACTTGTTAGAAGATTCACCAGAGTATCGCACCCAACTGCTCGATGAAATTATCGAAAAAGCCCGCAATTCTCATGCCGATGGCAAAACGCCTGTAATTTATACCAGCCGCAAGGAACTCGAATTTGAAAATACCGAAGTCCGGTTAAAATTTGGAGAGGCGGTTTCTGCTTTATTGATGGATATCGTGCGGGGACTGCCTGCGGATATCGGGTTTTTGATTAGCAAGGGCGGCATTACTTCTAATGATGTTTTGAGTACAGGTTTGTCGCTCAAAAGTGTCAGGCAAATCGGTCAAATTATCGCAGGTTGTTCGGTGGTGAAAACCGAGGCTAATCATCCTCTGTTTCCCAATTTACCAGTGGTTTTGTTTCCGGGAAATGTGGGGGATAGCCATGCTTTGGCTACTGTTTACAAGCGGCTGAGCAAGTAACCAGCAGACGGAGTTCAAAAAACAAAATACTCAGAACCCCGACTTCTTAGAGAAGTCGGGGTTCTAACATCTTGAAATTTTCATGCCAGAGCCTGTCTTGACAATCCCCTCAAATAAGCCCAATGCTGCAACTCCTGTAAAACTCGCTCTTCAGATTACGAATAAAACGGCATCCTCGTTGCGCTTCTAATAGTTAAATACAACGTTACAGATTCTAGGGCAAGATGGTAAAAAACTGCGGTAGATTGTATCTATCGCTACTTTTTGCACCAAGCATCCGGGAGAGCCGTTCTACTGCTAGTAGTAGGGAAAATTGGTCTAAAAAAGTTCGGTATTTTTACGGTTACAAGATTAATAGATTTGTCCTCATATATACAGTCAAAGGGAACCCAGTTGACTACTTTACAATTACTGGCATTGATGATTTAGTTGGCGCAATAGTAGAAACAGCTTTTCCTATTCAACTAGCTTTTTTGGAAGAAAGAGGGTAGCAAATATGACATCAGGAGAATCTTTTGAGAAGAGTGTAATCGAAGTGGATGGTGTCCAATTTGAAACTTTAATGCCACAGCGCACGTTCAGTATTCCAGTGGAACCACTCAGCCCCGATGGCAATATGGATATCCCTGTGCAGTTGGGTATTCGCATTACCAACAACACACCTATGCCGTTTCGTTTCAGTTCCTATGGCAGATTAACTCCAGAACTTATGGGTGCGGACAGTCAATTACTACCCAGCATTTTCCTTCGCATTAGACGCCTAAAACCTAAAGAGTCATATTTTCTGTTAGCTATGCCTGAAGAAAGCATTACCTTCTTTCCAAATGCAAGGCTCATCTGGTCTAAGCGTGTGCACCAGTTAAAAATTAGCATTGCCAAAGGCACGGGTGGCTATTGGAATTTTGACATTCTCAATCCGGGAGAATATCATGTTCGATTTATCTACAGAAATGAAAACGAGGTTGATAGAATAAACGATCGAGGCCAAGAAGGGACAAAGCCAACATTATTAGAAAGATTATGGACTGGTAGGGTTATTACACCATTTGTCAAATTCTGCATAGTCTCATCCTGAACAGAAGTTACCTCACAAGTGTTGTCTACCAACACTAACAACATTCATTACATTGATTCCAGAAATGGTAGGACAAAATGGTCGATCGCTGCGACTACAAAAAGCTAGAGATCGATCGCAGCTATTAGCATAATAGGAGGATAACAAACATGACATCTAGTGAAGGTGATGGCTGCAGAGAATCTTTTGACAACAATGCCGTTGAAGCAAACGGCATATTCATAGAAGTCACGAATCCAAGTCCAAGGTTTTATCCTACCTTAGTCTTTCCCATCCCCAAAAATCTGCTTGGCTCCCATACTTCTATCCAAGTGACGCTGCGTATTATCAACAACACTTCAACTTCTTTTCGCGTCAACCCATCCCAAACCTTTATTCCAGAGGTTTGGACATCTGATAATCAAACAAGACAAAGACTTCGAGATATTGATTGTCTTGCAGCTAGCACTCACCCAAACAGACCTTTCGATCGAGAAGCAACGAGCGGGTTAGCTGGTTTAAGACCCAACTTAGCCCCTGCGATCGAACACAACGAGACGAGAAATTTTGATTGGTGGGAAATCAAACCAGAACTTCCAAGAATTATTTTTCTAACCGCATTGCTTTATTGGGATAATAACTTGCTTGTACTTAAAGTTCCTACTATTCCTGACAATTCTCGAAGTTCGATAGACCATAACAATTGCTGGTATTTCGAGGTAATCCCCGAAGAAACCTATCAGCTCCGATTCGTCTTGAATACCGATTGCAATACCACACCTGTTTCCGAGTCAGATACCAAAGCAGCAAGAACTGCACAAGAAACGGGATCGGGGCTGTTGGCAAGCCCTTTTGTGAATCTTCGCCTAGTTATGCCCCTATCGACTGATAGTAGTGCAATTGAAGTGGATGGCATTCAGTTCAAAACAGAGATGCCGGAGTCCGTGTTAATTATCCCTCCTAATCTGCCTGGTGCTCGGACTGCTGTGAAGCTAGGTATCCGGGCTACTAACAATACATCAACCGCTTTTCGCTTTCAGCAATTAGATTCCCTTGACTTAACACTAATAGGTGACGACGGTAAAGAAATAAAATGGAGGAGCGACCTCATGAGAACCTGGGTAGGTAAAGGGCCAAACTATTACTTAGCTCCACCAAGAGATAGTGCCTTATTTGTTTTAGATGGAAGGCTTTCCTGGCATTGGAATCAGCTTCTACTCGCAATTCCCAACCAAGCTGGAGGCTTCTATTATTTTTATGACCTCAAGCCCGGTACATATCATCTTGGACTTAGATACCACATTGGCGCACCAAGAGCAACTAACATCAAAGAACAGGTATTAGAAAAAGTCTGGACTGGTTGGATAGCGATGCCTTTTGTGGACTTACACCTAGTAAATTTATGAACCGAAGTTAAATAATCCTTGCCATTTCAGTCGGTTTTCAAAAAACTTAAATTGCTTTGTTTGGTAAATTAATGTTAGAGGAGCTACGAAAAATGCGTTTAAGACAATATTTGCTAGCTGGATTTACGTCTGCCTTGACAGTCATGCTGACGGGTCTGGCAAGTTTTGCATTTAATATTATACCTCCAAAACCCGGTGCTACTTCAAACTGGAGACCAGTTTCACGCTACAATATAGGTGATTTAGAAAACCCGATGGAAGGCGTGACGGAGGTAGATACAACATTATGGACAGAACCTATCCCCCAAGGAGGAACATGGCTATTTTCTGCAACACTTAATCTGTGGGCTTTGAGCTCTGAAAAAGGTATTGGGGGTTGGAATTTTCAGACTGCACAACAAGAATTAAGAGGTAATTTTGAGATCGTCAATTATCTCGCTTGCGGTTATGAAGTTCTGTGCGGTATTGAAAACCCAGGAGAGCGAGATCCACGAAGCAATGGAGTGGGCGCTACTTTTTATTTAAAGTACCATCCAGCACCTACCGATCCTCAACCTGGACAAGAAGGTAAACAACTCCACTGGATTCAAATGGTACGAGCAAACTATGGCGACGGCGTTGATGGTTTTATACCCCATATTCCCTTCATTGACAATGGATTTAGAAGCGACGATCCTTACTACGATACTACTGGTATGGCGGGCGAAAGCTTTTTTATAGACAGACCTTATTCTCCGGGTGAACTCGCAGCTCAAAGAAATAATTACTTTGACGCAGAAGTCTACCTAGTTGAGGAGATTTTACGGCCAGCAACCGAGCCAAGAGAAGTCACCATTTACAACGGAATTAGATGGGGTTGGAGAAACGAAGTAATTCGTCCTCAAACCTCTAAAAAGTTTTCCGACAGCCTCGCCTCCGGTTTTGAACTAGATCGTTTTAACCTCTCTGACCTTACCCCTGGTTCAAAATATATAGCCTGGACAAACAACGACCTCCCATCCAATCGCTGCAACCCCAACACATTCTTAAGCACTGATAATGACTCGGGTTTTCAGCTAGGATTTGACGACGACAGTAGCCGTGTAGGAAATGGCTTTGCCTCCGCACTAACTGGTACTGTGGGCAGCACTGGCAATATCAACCTCAATGTCGGTGCTGCTGGTGGAGGTGCTCGCGGTCAAGACACAGGCAATTACGAGCTTTTTGTTGATGTTTACGACCCACAAGACTCGCCAGATTTTAGCGTAGCAAGTAGCGGCGGCGGCGGATTCGGAAAAGAAATGCGCGGCCTGACACAGCAAAACCCCATCCTTCCCAATTCTATCCAAAATGGCTGGCAAGTCTTCAACAAAGTTCCCGGCTGCCGCTGGTTTGACCCTCCAACTACTTACGGCTTTGAATTCCAATCTCTGGAAGACACTTTATTTACTGAAATTCTCGATTTTCCTGCGGGCGATGACCAGGAATTTACTGTTGCAGTAGGAGATTCGATACTCGGTAATTTCAGTCCGGGAGATAAATTAGACTTTGTTTCTTTGTTGGGTTATCCAGTAGACAAGTTTAGAATCACTGGGATTGATTCATTATTTGGTGAGACAGCAGAAACAGCATTTCCAATTCAATTAGCTTTTAAGGAACGGGAAGGAAGTTTCAAGATGCGGCAAATTTCCAAGCCAATTGATGCGGAATCTGTACCGGAACCTGGAAGTATTGTGGCGACTAAGGGAATGGTGTTATGGTTCGCTGGGATGCGGCATATTTTGCGGAAAAAGCGACAGGCTGGTTAATTTTTATAGACCCTAATATCCAGACAGGGGCGGGTTTTTGAGATTGTCAATTATTAGCCGGTATTGTTGGTGAACCCGCCCCTACAGGAATCACTATCGAATGAGCCTAATATCCAGACAGGGGCGGGTTTTTGAGATTGTCAATTATTAGCAGATATTGTTGGTGAACCCGCCCCTACAGGAATCACTATCGAATGAACTGAAGATGCTGCGATTGCTTCGATTCGCTGGCACTGACACAAAGCTCGCAATTACACAACTATATTTCATATGAAAAATATTTACACTTTGCTATATGCTTTCAGTCTCATTCTCATCAACCCTTGGGGAGGCAGCCGCGGCGAAATTTGGACGCAACCTAAAGTTTTTGTTGTCCTGCTGATTGTGCTTTCAAATTTATCATTTTTATGGGAAGAAAGGAAACTTTTAACTTTTTCCCGGCAGTGGAAAGTCTGCCTGATTTTGTGGGGAGTGTTTTTGACGGTGGGAGCGATTTCTACCCTCAACAGTCCTTTCCCGGAGCGTTCTTTTTGGGGACAAGACCAAATGGGAGACGGCTGGCTGTACTGGCTGTTAATTTCTATTTTTAGCCTCACCAATAGGCTGCTGTTAAAACTGCATCCAGAATTGTTTTGCTGTCAAATACGGGGTTTGCTGATAGGAGGTGCGGTTGTAGCTGTTAGCGTTTTTCCGCAAGTTGTCAACTGGCAAATTGATTATACAGCAACGAACGGTCAGTTGGTCGCAAATGATGTTTTGGCTAGTACGATTTTTCGAGGACAGCAGCCGATCGCACTTTTCTCCCATCGCGGTCACGCAGCTATAGTATTGACTTTGACAGCCGTTATTTGTGCGGTAGGTTGGAAGCGGAAATTAATTAGCGATCGCACTGCCACTCTCGCTTTATTTCTCATTCTCCCCGCTTTGCTATTTGCCAACACTCGCACAGCAGTTTTATCTTTAATTATATCACTATCTTACTTATTGGGACGGCAATATTACAAACAATTAATTCCGGGTATTTTTATTGGTTTGCTGGCAATTAGTGCGATGACTTTTACGATAACCTCTGGACTGGAATCGAGTATCTTTGGCACAAGTAATGTCCAGCCGATCGCCCTTGTGGGAAATTTCCGTGCGCGGGATTCAAAAACGACCTCTCTTTGGCTGGGGTTTTAACGGATTTGGCATCGCATATCCTTTCGTCGCCACTCCCAATAAGGTTCCTGAAATTGTGAATTTAGGTCAGTTTTCTTATGATTATATTGCCCCAAACGGACAGGTTCGCACTGAAAAAATACCGAGTTATAAAGCTCACAATTGGATTTTAGATACTGCTATTTCTACAGGCATTCTGGGACTAATCGCTGCTGTTGCTTTGTGGGGATATTGCTTGAAATGCGCGATCGTGTCGCTAAATACCGATTTATCAGCAGTGGCGATCGGCTATTTAACTTTCATTCTGCCTTGGTTTGAGTGCGCTCAATACGCGCAGGTGCTTTGGTTAGCGCTAGATGGCTCCGAATCGAGTTTTCCGAGTCCAAAACTCTCAATCCTGCAATAATAGTCGGTTTTTATCTTGCACCCACCGCTAACAAATGATATTATTATAAGTCTGCCTGCAATTAAAACCTCAGCCAAAAATTAAAAATCGTACCCGTAACAAAAACTCTTAAAAAAATTAGATTGCCAAAAAAGTCATGCTCGATACTCCACATCTAGGGCTGACCCCCCAATTCCCACTCCTATCGGTAGCGTTTTGATACTTGTATCTGGCTGAGCCGGAAAACTCAGTACAAATTTTTGCCTCGTAATTTTTAGCTGAAAGGATTAACATATAAGGGTGACAGAACATTATCATCCCCTAAACTCATTAAAAGATGGCCATTGGTTCAAGCTGATCTGTGGGGCGAGCTTTCAGCACCTACCGGCTGTACGGAATCTCACCTTGGCTTACACCTTAGCAGGCGCTGACTGTATCGATGTCGCGGCAGATCCCGCCGCCGTCGCCGCAGCGAAAGAAGCCCTACAAGTGGCCAGCGAATTACAGGCAAGAACTCAAAACCGCAGGTTTGGCGGCAAAGGGTTGCCGTTGCTGATGGTGAGTTTAAACGATGGGGAAGACCCGCATTTTCGCAAAGCCGAATTCAACCCAGCCGATTGTCCGGTGGACTGCTGGCGGCCGTGCGAAAAAATATGTCCAGCCGAAGCAATAGTTTTTCAGAGTGCTGGCAGTGGTTTTTCCGGGGTGATAGACCAGCAATGCTATGGCTGCGGTCGCTGTCTGCCGATTTGTCCGAGCCAACTGATTTATACTCGTTCTTACGTGTCTGCTCCCGCCGCGATCGCACCTTTAATCTTGCAATCCGGTGCGGATGCCCTAGAAATTCACACGCAAGTAGGCAGAGAGGCAGATTTTGCGCGACTTTGGTCGAGCATAGCTCCCTGGGTCGCTCAACTCAAGGTAATAGCAATTAGTTGCCCCGATGGAGACGGTTTGATTGATTATTTGCGGACACTGTATCAAATAATTTCCCCCCTTCCTTGTCCCCTAATTTGGCAAACGGACGGTAGGCCAATGAGCGGAGATATCGGAACAGGAACTACTAGAGCCGCGGTCAAACTCGGTCAAAAAGTTTTGGCTGCCCAGTTGCCGGGATACGTGCAACTTGCAGGCGGCACTAATGCTCACACTGTCAGCAAGCTGAGAGCCGAGGGACTGATGAAGGATGCCGGGAAAAATTTGTCAGTTCCCCCTGTCCCATACATTGCAGGTGTAGCTTACGGCAGCTATGCCAGGGTTTTGCTATCGCCAATTTTAGAACAATTAGAAACAATGCAGACCGATCGAGCCTATGCCGTTCCGGTGGCAGTCGCGCGGCCAGCAGCCGGAGTTCAAACATCTCGGCTACCTCAGCTCGAAGCCGTCCCAGAACTTCTCTCACAGGCCGTGAGTTTAGCTTGTTCTCTAGTTTCCCAGCTCAAAGAAATTTAGTCATTAGTCATTAGTCATTAGTCATTAGTCATTAGTCATTAGTCATTAGTCATTAGTCATTAGTTAGTGGTTAGTCGTTAATATCAACAACAACTGACAACTGACAACTGACAACTGGCAACTGACAACTGACAACTGACAACTGACAACTGACAACTGACAACTGACAACTGACTAAAAAGTTGAAAAAGTCACCGAACACATCGAGGCGAATGCAGATTACAGACGACCTCAACAGATTATTAGACATCGTGCCAGATGAGATCCGGCAGCCCTTAGAGCAGCACCCGCAGCGCAACAATCTCATTGAGATTGTCATGGATTTGGGCCGCCAACCAGAAGCTCGTTTTCCATCCTTGGCCGAACCTCTTTCCCAAACGCCGATTACCAAGGCACACATCAACTATTGCATCGAGCGAGTCGGCCACTTCGGCGGCGACAACCGAGCCGGTATCGAGCAAACCCTGCACCGAATTAGCGCCCTTCGCAACCGCAGCGGCGAGATTATCGGCTTGACTTTGAGGGTGGGCCGCGCTGTGTTCGGGACGATCGGCATTATCCGCGATTTAGTGGAAACCGGTCAGTCAATTTTGATGCTCGGCCGCCCCGGAGTCGGCAAAACCACGGCTTTGCGGGAAATTGCCCGCGTGCTCGCCGATGACTTGGAAAAACGGGTGGTAATCATCGACACCTCCAACGAAATTGCCGGAGATGGAGATATTCCCCACCCAGCGATCGGCAGAGCTCGCAGAATGCAAGTTTCCCGCCCCGAACTCCAGCACCAAGTCATGATCGAAGCAGTGGAAAACCATATGCCGGAAGTGATCGTGATTGACGAAATCGGCACGGAGCTCGAAGCTTTGGCGGCTCGGACGATCGCCGAAAGGGGCGTGCAGTTGGTCGGTACCGCCCACGGGAACCGGCTCGAAAACTTGATGAAAAACCCGACTCTGGCCGATTTAATTGGGGGCATCCAAGCGGTGACGCTGGGAGATGACGAAGCAAGACGGCGCGGTTCTCAAAAGACGGTTTTGGAGCGCAAATCACCGCCAACTTTTGAAATAGCCGTCGAAATGCTGGAACGCCAGCGCTGGGTAATACACGAGCGAGTTGCAGATTCGATCGACACTCTGCTGCGGGGACGCGAACCCAACCAGCAAATCAGAAGCGTCAGCGAGAGTGGAGAAGTAATTATCGAGCGCGAGTCGGCCGCTCCCCCCGCCCGGTTTCCGGGGATGCCAGCTTCCGGCGGCCCGGCTGCTGTATCGGCAATCCGGCCCGTCACACCGATCTCTGGGTGGCGGAGTGCTGGCAAAATGGTGCCGATGCCCGCTCAAGGCGATAACTTCGCTGCTAAAAGCGCGCCGGTTTCTGAGACTCGGTATTTCGAGCAACTGCTCGAAGAATCCCTGTCCGTCGAACCAGTACCCACCCCCGGACGCTATTCCCATAATGTCGGCCCTAACGGCGAAGATTTGCCCCTCCACGTTTATCCTTACGGCATACCTCGACACCAGCTCGAACAGGTGATTTCGACGCTGAATCTGCCGGTGCTGCTGACGAAGGATATTGAGAGTGCTGACGTGGTTTTGGCTTTGCGATCGAACGTTCGGAACCAGTCGAAATTGAGGCACTTGGCCAAAACTCGCCAAGTTCCCCTGCACACAATTAAGGCCGCCACTATTCCCCACGTAGCGAGAGCTTTGCGGCGCCTGTTGGACATGGATGACCCAGGTACCCCGGAAGTGGCCGACCTCGCTTTATTCGCCCGCAGCGGTTCTTCTGACGAGCTCGAAGCTCTCGAAGAAACGCGCTTAGCAGTGGAGCAAATTGTCATTCCGAAGGGACAGCCGGTGGAACTCCTGCCCCGTTCTCCCAACGTCCGCAAAATGCAGCACGAACTTGTGGAACACTATCACCTGAAATCCCACAGTTTTGGGGAAGAACCCAATCGCCGCCTGCGGATATATCCAGCTTAAAGTGGGAGGTTGATGCCTGTGAAGGCAGAAGGTAGAAGGCAGAAGGCAGAATTTTTTCCTGGCTTCTGTCTTTTACCTTTTGCCTTTTTCCTTTAAGTAGCTGACCACTTTCTGATATGATGTTGTGTGATACTGTTCTTGTTAAGGCGATCGGCTAAATTCTCAATTTATAATTCCAAATTCCCCAATTTCCAATTACCAATACTTCGACTACACGAGCTTACAAGTTCCCCAATTCCCAATAGTTCGGCTACCCACTTCCCTTCGGCTTCGCGAACCGACGAGCCGCAGGCTAGCAGCTATGCTCAGCACAAACTCAGCACCAGCTCAGTAAAAGTTGCCACTTCCCAAATTATTAAATGAATCTACCTCAGTTGACATGAATGATTCAATAATTCAGCTATTTATTAACTTAATTACTACTCAGATTGGTTTGCGAATACGGTCGCAAGATCGTTCGGCTTTGTCTCACAAAATTTTGACTCGGATGAGAGCCAAAAAAATCGCAGAACCCGAAAAATATTATAAACTTTTAACCGCCCCAACTTTGGAAAGTAAAAATGAATGGGCAGAATTAGTATTGCTATTAACAACAATTGAAAGTTATTTTATGCGAGATAAAGGACAGTTTTCTCTGTTAAATAGAGTAATTTTTCCTGAATTGATAGAGCAGAAAAGAAACTTGCACAAGACCTTGGGAATGCAGCCGACGCTGCGAATCTGGAGTGCGGGGTGCTCCACCGGTGAAGAACCTTATTCTTTAGCTATTGTTTTAAAACAGTTGATTCCCGATTGGGATCAATGGAAAATATTAATTTTAGGTACAGATATCAATGAAAAAGTAATCAAAAAAGCGCCCCAGGGAGTTTACAGTCATTGGTCGTTTCGCTTGGTTGAACCGCAGATACAAAAGCAATATTTTCATCCGAGGGAAAATGATTGGGAAATTAATCTAGAATTGCGCCAAAGTGTCAACTTTAGCTGTGTAAATTTAATCACAGATGAGTTTCCTAATATTTACCAAAATCTTTATAACATAGACTTAATTTTGTGTAGAAACGTTTTTGTGTATTTTGAACATAAGTATATTTCACTGGTACTGAAAAAATTTTCCAATACCCTGAGACCTGGAGGATATTTAATGACCGGTCACGCTGAAGTTTACGGTCAAATTATGAACGAGTTTGAACCCAAGATTTTCCCGGAGTCGGTGGTTTATCAGCGCCGGGATGCAGTACCGGAGGAAGGCGGTCAAATAGAGTCGAGGGTTGCGACGGTAGGGGAAGCCAACTCGGCATTTCGGGAATTCCCGAAAGCAGATACTATGGGCGATGATAGTGGTGAGTTGCTAACATGGGAAACGATGCCACCTAGTGTTACTACTAACAGCAATTTTACAGAGATAGAGATGCCGCCCGTATTAAAAATAAGTAATCCGCTGGGGAAGATGCTGCCCTCTCCCTATCTGGAGGAGGGCTTGCCGAACAATGCCGTTTCAGTTACAGAAAAAATAATAGCAGAAAATACTCAAAATAAAACGCCTCAAATGCTAATTTTAGAGGCTAAAAAATCATTTAAGAATAAAAATTATGCTGAGGCGCTCAACAAGGCACAAGAGGCAATAGACTTGCAGGGACATAATTTTGAGGCTTATTATTTGATGGCTCAAGTTCAGGCAAATTCCGGCAATTATTCTCAGGCAATAGAATACTGCAATCGAGCTAGAAAAGTCGATCCGGGTTCAGTATTTACTGATTATTTACAAGCTCACATTGCTGAAGAACAGGGGCAATTGGAAACAGCAAAGAATTTATTAAAGAGGACTATTTATATGTGTCCCTCTTTTGTTTCAGCTTATATAGAACTAGGGAATATATACCATAAAGAAGGTCAAGTAAAAAGAGCTATTAAAATGTACAATTCCTCTTGTGAAATCCTGAAAGCACTACCGCCAAATACTCCCATAGATTCACAGGGAAAAATGACAGCTAATCAAGTGCTGATGAATGTTAAAAAAAAATTGTTAAAATTATACAGTAAAGAAACTGTACACTAAAATATGGAAACTAAACCGTATCTTATTTTTGAACAGAACGGTTTTCTCTGCGGTATAGAAGCCTGTTACGTTCGGGAAATTTTCTTTCTGCCGGAGTTGACAGCAATTGCAGAAGCACCTCAAGATATTGTTGGGGCGATCGACCTTCGGGGCGAAATTCTGCCCGTGATGGATCTGAATCTTCGTTTTGGATACGTTTGGCAAGAGTATTCTGTGACAGATAGTACGATCGTCCTAGAGTGGCAAGAATCGAAACTCGGTATAATTGTCAATCAAGTTCGCGAAGTTAAGGAAATCTCAGAAGATGCCATCACTCCGCAGCTATCTTACGGGCGAGATAATTCAGAAGCCTCTCATCATTTTGTAGCGGGATTGGCCCGCTGCGAAGCGGATATTATCATGCTGCTGAATCTCGATTCCTTAATTAGATATTCTCCCAAAAAGTCAGAGGAAAGCTGGCCTCTTTCTCCAAGCAGTGCAGGTAGTGAAGAAACAGCAGGTGAGGCAGAGACGAAAAATTTAAAGTGGCAAATAAATGGAAAATGGTTAGGCGAAACTCCTAAAATTCTGAGCAAGCGGGACGTTTTTTGCCCGCAGGCTACGCCGGAAGAAAAGGCAATTTTTAAATTGCGGGCTAATAATTTAAGGCGGCAAGGCGAGGGGGAAAATGGTGCTGCACTTAATATGTCTTTGGCAGTGTTTGCTTTGAATGGCGAATACTTGGGTATTCCTTTAGATTTAGTGCGCGAATTTACTGACATTGGTCAAGTAACTCCTGTTCCTTGCACTCCAGATCGCATAGTGGGAAATATAAATTTACGGGGAGAAATTGTGACGCTAATTGATATTCGCAGTGTTTTAAATATGTCTTTAAATATGTCGGACTCTGCCAATTATCTCTCTAAGGCGATCGTTGTTGAAGTTGGGGATTTAGTCACTGGTATAGTTGTTGACGAAATATTAGATATTATATACTTAAATGTGTCGGAAATTGCGGCTGTTCCGACTGCACTGTATTCTGCCAACCGCGAATATCTAAGGGGGACAGCTCTTTACGGGGAAAAAATGATGGCTATTCTGAACTTGCCCAAACTCCTGAGCAAAGGAGGACTTGTTGTTGATGAGGAGGTTTGAATCAACAAGTTATCTCAATTATATCAATTTCGGTTGCACGATCGCGATGATTGTTGACGTTTCACGGTTGAGACTGAACGATTGACAGTGAGTCGAAAAGGTGCAAATTGCGCTGATATATGGAAGATACATATGGAGACGACTTGACTCGACTTTACCACGACGATGCTAGCAGATTTTATCTTCTATAGTGCGTCTAAATGAGTTGTAAAATTAAGGTATGTCCACTCCCCCCGTGCTTAAGCGGATCGGGGTAGGCACTCTTGCCACTAACCCTACCAATCTGCATAAATGATTTAGACTTGCTATATAGCAACCGCCAATACGGTGAGGAAGTTGTTTATGGCCCAAATCATTGATTTTATTGCTTCTTCCTTCTTTTTAACTTGCCATTCGACTAGGCTCAGGGGGCCGATCGCGCCCTGATCGTAACCGAATGGCGATCGGCTTCGCCTCCCCTGAGCGTAGTCAAAGGGAAGCGATCCGAAGCGGCTTCTTCCTTCTTCCTTCAACATACGCTATACCAAATCCCCTCGCTTTTCAAGCCATATTGGACTAAAATTAAGGAGAAAAATATGTTTGCTAACTTAATAAAATTCAATATTAGAAAGAGAATGCTGCTTGCATATGTAGCGCCAGCAACTATATACTTGGGTTTTCCCGTGCTAGTTTATACAACCACTAATCAGGTATTGAGTAATTTTCAAGAAGTAGAAAGGATCGAAAATGTGATCAGACACACAAATAATATGTCTGCAGGTGCCGAGCAAATGGTACGGGGGTTGCGCGGTTATTTAATTAATAATAAAAACACGGACTTTTTAAATGATTTTCAAACAGGTTTAGAATTAGCGCGCCAGTCGGCTAATAGTGTTGAGTCAATGATCCAAGATCCTGAACAAAAAGAACGTTTAGAGAAGATGCTACAACTCTGCAACCAATATTATGAGAGTTCTAACCAAATGGTGTTTTTTTTACAACAAAATAAGAGGGCGGAAGCCGTGGCTATATTTAACACCGGAAAACAGACAAAATTTGTGAATGAATTTGTGGAAGTGAATAAGCAATTTCGCGACATTGAAGTCAATGCGATTAAGCAAGCCACCGCAAAAACGAAGGAATCTTTAGTTTTCTTGCTCTGGGCTGTGGTATTTGCTTCCGTACTTTTATTGGTGTTAGGTACTATTATGGCTGGGTTGATTTCGTCAGGAATTGCCCAAACTATCGATCGGGCAATTAGCTCGATCGCCACTTCTTCCACTGAGATTGCAGCCACCGTGGAAGAACAGGAACGCATGGCAAGTCAGCAAGCAGCTTCAGTAAATGAAACTACTACAACAATGGACGAATTGGGAGCATCTTCCAGGGCTACCTCACAGCAGATAGAAACAGCCGTGGTTCAAGCAATGCAAGCTTTGAATTTAGCTGGAGGTGGCACAAAAGCTGTAGAACAAACTTTAGAAGCAATGGCCACTCTCAAAACTAAAGTTCAGGATATCCAAGGACAAATTATAGAGTTGAGCGAACAAACAGATCACATTGGTAATATCTCAACTGTAGTTAGCGATTTGGCAAATCAGACTAATATGTTAGCACTCAATGCTGCTGTGGAAGCCGTGCGGGCGGGGGAACATGGCAAGGGGTTTGGCGTGGTGGCGTCAGAAATTCGCAAACTTGCCGATCGCAGTAAAAAATCAGGAGCGCAAATTAATCTATTAGTTGCTGATATTCAAAGGGCGATTAACTCAACGGTAATGGTGACAGACGAAGGAACTAAAACTGTGGAATCGGGCGTGAATATTGCCTCAGAAACCGCAGTGGCATTTGCAGGAGTTGCCAATGCCATTAACAATGTGGTTTTGAGCTCTCAGCAAATTTCTCTGAATGCCAAACAGCAAGCGATCGCGATCGAACAGGTAGTGCAAGCTATGAACTCCCTCAATCAAGCGGCAGCCCAAACCGCTTGCGGTATCAGTCAAACTAAAGTCGGCACTCAAAAATTGAATGAAGCAGCCTTAGATTTGAAAGCAGTTTTGTAGGAGATCGATGAATTATGAGTAGTTCCCAAAAAAGGCCCAATATATCCTTAAAAATTAAATCAATTGCTTTGGCGATCGGCATCGCTACAATTCCAGCGATATTAACGGGAGTAATAACTTGTTTCTGGGCAAATCAGGACCTAATCTCAAATCAGCAGTGTAGTTAGTTGTGATTTGTGAGTTATTATTTGGGAGTTGTTATTTTTTCTTTAGTACCAATTCCCAATTCCCTATACTTCGGCTACGCGAGCGTACAATTTTCCAATTCCCTATATTTCGGCTACGCGAGCGTACAAGTTCCCAATTCCCTATACTTAGACTATGCGAGCGTACAAGTTCCCAGTAACCAATCCTCCGTAACCAATGATGAACAAATTTTTCCAAAAAATGCAGCACCGACTGCTCCTACTCCTAATTTTAAGTACCTTGATTCCAGTATCTCTGGTTGGTTGGTATGGAATTTCTTCTTCAACAGAAGCACTACAAAATTTAGCATTAATAACCCTTAGTGACAGTGTTAATTCCACCGCCAATCAAATGATTAACCAATTTGACAATCTGAGAGCCGATATTTTGTTTCTCCGCAAAACTCCCCCAGTTCAGGGAATGATTAGAGCTAGAGAAGGAAAGGGAGTAGACAAACAAACTAATTCAACTTATAAAGATTGGGTTTATCGAATGCAACTCACATTTTTATCGTTGATGGAAGCCAAGCCCTATTATATGCAATTGCGTTACATAGATAACAGCGGTAAGGAGATCGTGCGCGTAGATTCTGACGGCACAAATCTCCAAGTTATTCCAGATTCTCAACTACAAAATAAAGCAGACGCAGATTACTTTTCGGCAACTATGAAGCTAAAATCAGGAGAAGTCTATGTGTCTTCCTTAAATCTGAATGAGGAAAGGGGGAAAATAGAAATTCCTTACAAGCCAACCATTCGCTACGCCACTCCAATTTTTAATGCCAAAGGACAAAGACAAGGCTTTGTCATTACGAATGCTCTGGGTAGCACTTTGCTCGATATGGTTAAAAATTTTAATCCTGAACTATCAGACCAATCTTTTATCTTAAATCAAGATGGGTATTATCTGGCTCATCCCAATCCTCAAAAAGCATGGGGATTGGAACTCAAAACTAAGGAAAATGTCAAAAATGATTATTCAGGAGACATTGTTGCTAAAATACTCTCAGGTGGCAAGGGAAATATTGACAAGACGGATCTAGTGATTAGCTATAATACAGTTTTTCCCAGCCAGGAAAATAAAAATAAATTTTTAGTAATTGTGGATACTTCACCCAAAAGGTTGCTATTTTCTTCTATTGATTCTCTTCAGAAAATAGCAGCGTTTATTGCTATTGTTTCCCTGGCTGTGGTGCTGGGATTTGGCTGGTTTTTTTTGCAACAGATTGTTGCTCTCATTCGGGGGTTGATTTACCAAATATCGTCATTTTCACTGCAAATAGAATCTAATATGAATCGGCAAGAGCAAATAGCAGATCGGCAATTTGTCTCTGTCAATCAAACAACTATAACTCTAGAAAATTTGGGCAGATCTTCTCAGCAAACAGCCGAGCAAGCTGAGTCTGTTGCCGCTGCCGCTCGCCAAGCTTTAAATCTCGCCGAAGAAGGTACTAAAAAGGTAGATCAAACTCTCAATCAAATGCTGAATCTTAGAGAAGCTGTGGTGGCAATTTCTAAGCAAAATCATCGACTCGACGACAGCACGAGTCAGATTGGCAATATATCGACTCTCGCAAGTTTGGTTAGCGATTTAGCCAGCCAAACTAATATGCTGGCTCTCAACGCTGCTGTTGAAGCAGTCAGAGCCGGTGAGTACGGTAAAGGTTTTGCGGTGGTAGCAAGCGAAATTCGTAAGTTAGCAGATGAAAGCCAACAAGCAGCACAAAAGATTAATGGTATTGTTCCAGAAATTAAGGGCGCGATCGACTCTACGGTGAAAGCAACTGAAGATAGTCGCAAAACGGTTGCAGAAGGGGTGAAAACAGCACAAGATACGGCCGAAGCTTTTACGGGTGTGAGGGAAGCTTGCAATCTGGTGTTTGCTAGCAACCAGCAAATTTCTTTTAATGTTAAACAGCAGGCGAGCGCAATTCAGCAAGTAGGTGATGCCATGAGTTCTATGAAGGAATCCGCGTCTCAAACAGTCAGCGGCATTAATCAAGTTAAAATCGGTACTCAACAACTCACAGAAGCTGCATTTAATCTTAAAAAAGTAGTGTAGTCAGTAGTCATTAGTCATTAGTCAGTAGTCATTAGTCATTAGTCATTAGTCATTAGTCATTAGTCATTAGTCATTAGTCATTAGTCAGTAGTCAGTAGTCATTAGTCATTAGTCATTAGTCATTAGTCATTAGTCATTAGCAATCGACTGAGTAGTCAAGATAATTATCATTACCAATTGCCCATAAGCCATGCTCAATTACCTATTACTCAAAAACATATATGATGATTGAAGATCAAGAACTTCGAGATGTATTTAAAGTCGCTAGTCAAGAACACTTACAGAAACTAGATGACGGATTGCTGTACTTAGAACAACATCCAGACGACTTCGCTCAGTTAGAACAATTGTTGCGGGAAACCCATTCTCTTAAAGGTGATGCTGGGATGCTGGGAGTAAAAAATGTAGCATCTTTAGCTCATCAAATGGAGCATATTTTGGGAGGTGTCAAGCGGGGAGAAACTCCACTAAATTCAGATATTAGCGATCGACTTTCGCAAGGTTTAGAGGCCATCCGCAAACTCGTTAACGAAGCCGTTACCGGCCAAGATTCCGGCATTAATACATTTTATATCCTCGCTAGCATGATGGGTGCTTCTAGTCAGTTACAGCCACAGGCGGCCGCCTCAATAGTAGAGCCATCATCTTCACCAGTACCAGAACAACCGTTGGTAGAACCGCAATTTACTGAGCCTCCTACCCAACAACCAGAAACCAACGTTGAAAATTCAGAAGTCGTTAACTTAGAGAAGAATTCCTCTTTTTTACCCCGACAATCCCAGCCCGAATTTCCACTGCAAGCTCACAACTTGCCTGCACCTTCTGAACCCGCCCCTGCGTCGGCGTCGCAGTCGGCAGTTACTGCATCCTCTACCTCATCTTACCGCATTGAAACCATTCGCGTTGCTACTCAAAATTTAGACGATTTAATGACTCAAGCAGGGGAACTTACTGTCACAAAAACTCGGCTAGGACACCGAGTTGCAGAGCTCGAACAAATTACAACTTTGTGGGAAGAGTGGAGCCGAGAATATTTTGTAACGAGCTTGACTCTCGATCGGATGCAAATAGATGAAAACGGTATTAAAGCCAACGGTAAGTTTAGCCAATTGCAGGATTACTATCAACGTACAGAAGAACGTTTGGAACGTCTCGGAACTTTAGTCAACCGCTTGAGAAATCGAGTTTATGAAGATACTGCCAGACTCGAATTAATCGCCGAGGCATTAGAATCAGGAATTCGCACTCTGAGACTGCTGCCTTTGTCTACTATTTTTAATTTATTTCCTCGAACTGTTCGAGACTTAGCGAAACGGGAAGGTAAAGAAGTTGCATTAGTGATTGAAGGAGGCGAAACTACAGCCGATAAACGCATTTTAGAGGAAATGAAAGACCCTTTAATGCACATGATTAGAAATGCGATCGACCACGGTATTGAAACTGTTGAGGAGCGGAAACAACTAGGTAAACCTCCCGTGGCTACTCTCCGAATTAAAGGCTATAATATTGCTAGCAATATTATTATTGAAGTTGCTGATGATGGTCGGGGACTAAATCTAGAGAGCATTAAACAAACGGCTGTCAAACGTAATCTTTGTACGCTTGAACAACTGGCAGAAATGACAGAAAATCAAGTACAATCTTTAATTTTTACTCCTGGTTTTTCGACCAAAAAATTTGTTACCGAAGTTTCGGGCCGCGGGGTGGGCTTAGATGTAGTTCGCACTAATGTTGAAGCCCTAAAAGGTAGTATTCAAGTAGAGTCTTTACCGGGAAAAGGATGCACTTTGAGGCTGCAAATCAGCACGTCTTTAGCTACAGCAAATGTATTAATTGTCGTAGTTGAAGACATTCCTTATGCTCTGCCAGTCGAGTTTGTAGACACGGCACAACAGGTGTCTCCGTCTGAGATATTTGCTATAGAAGGTAAGGAAACTATACTTTCCAAGGGTCAGCCTCTGTCAGTTGCTCATCTGACAGATTTACTAGAATTAAACACTAGACAAGGCTGGCAAAAGAATCGGTATTTGAGACAGGAAACCGGGAGTGAAAGTCTGATAAAAAATCAAAAATACTTCGTAAATTCCACTTCAAAAATGCCTTGTATTGTTTTGAAAGTCGGGGAGGAAAGATTGGGATTATTTGTAGATGCTTTGATAGACGAACAGGATGTGGTGATGAAACCTCAAAGTCAATTGCTGAAACGGGTGCGAAATGTTTCGGGTGCAACCATTCTCGCTACTGGGGAAGTTTGTATGGTACTCAATCCCCACGATTTGATAAAATCTGTACGCCAGCAAGTTTCGTCTCGTGGGGTTGGGAGTGCGCGATCGCAACTTGAGACTGCCAGCAGAAAACAAGTTATACTATTAGCAGAAGACTCGATCGCCACGCGCACTCAAGAAAAACGCATCCTGGAAGGTGCGGGTTACGAAGTTGTGACTGCGGTAGACGGATTGGATGCTTTCCATAAATTGAAAACTCGCGATTTTGATGCTGTGATTTCTGACATACAAATGCCAAATTTAGACGGCTTGGCCCTGACTATTAAGATTCGGGAGCAAAAAGAATACAGTGAGTTGCCGATAATTTTAGTGACATCTTTGGCATCGGATGAAGATAAAAAAAGAGGTGCTGATGCGGGGGCAAATGCTTATATTCCTAAAGGTACTTTCAATCAAGATGTGCTGGTAGAGACACTAAAAAGGTTAGTGTAGTCATTAGTCATTAGTCATTAGTCATTAGTCATTAGTTATTAGCTATTTGTTATTTACTACCAATTAGCAAGGCCCAATGCCCTGTGTCTAGTGAAAAATTCCCCGTGCATGGATGCCGAATTTATCATTTCCCGTTCCCCATTCCCCATTTCCCAGCAAACTGATGTTATCGCCCATTAAACTATTGTTAGTTGAAGATTCTCCAGTAGTTACGCTCGTCCTCAAACGAATTTTTGAGTCCTCGCCAGACATCCAAGTTGTAGGAACCGCTTGCAACGGATTAGAAGGACTAGAATTAATCCCCAAACTTCAGCCCCAAGTAATCTGTACGGATTTGAACATGGTACCAATGAACGGGTTAGAATTTACGGAAGAAGTAATGAAGAAATATCCGCTACCAATTTTAGTAATTAGTGCTTCAGTGCAAGCGAATGATACTCAGAATGTATTTCAACTGTTAAAGGCTGGTGCATTGGATGTTTTTCCGAAACCGATTGGCGGGTTGGTATCTGATTACGCTCGCCTCGCCAATCAATTAATAGCTAAAGTTAAAATCCTCTCAGGAGTTAAAGTATTTACACGGCATCAAAAAAAGATGCCAACAGAATATAATAATAATCAAGTTGTAAAAATCAACCAAGCACCAGTTGCTAATTACAAGTTCTCCAACGAAAATATTAAATCTCCAACTATTAAAGTATTGGCTATAGGGGCTTCAACAGGGGGACCGCAAGCACTGTACACGATTATTTCTAAACTTCCGGCTAGTTTTCCAGTGCCTATAATTTGTGTCCAGCACATCAGTGAAGGTTTTTTGCAAGGATTAGTTGATTGGCTGGGTAATGAATCGAAACTGCCTGTTAAGATAGCTTCTTTTGGGGAATTGCCACAAGCAGGGACTGTTTATTTCCCGCCCGAAAAACGTCATTTAGAATTGGACTCTCAAGGGCGATTTGTTTATTCAGAATCGGCTCATGTCGCGGGACACTGCCCTTCTGTAACGGTGACATTTAAGTCGGTAGCTAATTTTTATAGTCGGGCAGCAGCGGGGGTTTTGCTGACAGGAATGGGTAGAGATGGTGCTGACGGAATGTTGGCTATCGCCACACAAGGGGGGTTGACAATCGCCCAAGACGAAGCTAGCTGCATTGTCTTCGGAATGCCCAAGGAGGCGATCGCCCTCGGTGCCGCCCAATATGTTCTACCTGTCAGTGCGATCGCTCCCCTACTCCTGGCAAAATTAAAAATTTAGGACTTACCTCGCAAATAGTGCAGAATACCCCGCCCCCCGACTTGTTAAAGAAGTCGAGGCTCAGAGAGCGCGAACCCAACTTTTTAGTTAATTAATTACTCAAATTACTTCATTAATTACTCAAAACTGATTTTTTTTTATTCCGATTATTTGATTTTGATAAACTTACCAATTACCTCGCGCAACTTATCAGCATCAAAAGGCTTAGTTAAATACTCTGTTGCTCCCGCCAAACGCCCCTGTACCTTATCAAAGGCTCCATCTCGCGCTGTCAGCATTACGATCGGCAAATTCTGAAACTGAGGCAAGCTCCGCACCGTGCGGCAGAGTTCCAATCCGTCAATACCAGGCATCGAAACATCGAGCAACAAAACCGAAATTTGTTCGTGATAAATCGTTGACAAAGCATCCACTGCATTGTCGGTTACGAGAACTCGAAACTCTTTGCTTAAGGCCTGTTTAACAAGTCCTTGCATCACGACGCTATCATCAACTGCCAAAATAGTTGGTACTTGACTGCTACTTGCAGACATATTCTTCTCCCTGTTTATTTATAGTTGTTGAAAATACCAAACATAATTCCCGCCGTCATTTTTTGAGAGTTGTCTCTGTGCAATAATTGTCAACCCCGTTGGAGCGTTAGTTGAAACTTTAGCCCGGTTTTTTTACCTCAAACCCGAAAAAAGGGATTGGGAGAGTGGTCGATCGGCAATTACAACAGTTGCAAAATGTGCATCCGGGCCCATAAACCCTAAAAGGTCGAGTTTGAACAACTCTTGTTACAAAGTTTAACATCTTACCAATCTTTTGTAATTCATCTCCTAACTGTAGTTGAACGGTCGGAATCGGCACAGCTCGGTAAAGGACACTGGTATTGTGGCACAAACCCCTGATTTAAATCTACCAGCAAGCCAGCTACCCACGATTAGACAAGTCTGTTAAAATACAATTAAACTGATTAAAAAATTAAAGGTAAGCAATAGTCATATATTTGGGAAAGCGGCTTCCTCCCAACAGAGGCTCTTAGATTTAGAGAGCCGGAGGTATTCAAAAGCATAGTCAACTGGAAGTATAATTTATATAGTCTTAGATCTGGGGTGCTCTAACTCCCATAACCCAAAAGTTTCCAGATCAGTCAAGAGGTTAGTCGGAATTTGGCGCAAGCAGCCTGCGCCGAATTTGCGCCCACAGTCTCCCATCACACAATTCATAGCTTGTTTTTCTCGAAAGTATTGAGAAGGGCGGTTGCCAGCAACTAGACGGGCAGTTACACATGATGAAAGCACCCTTGCCTCTTGATAAAAAAGTGTTCAAGCTCCATAACATTGACTTGTATCAGCTTCTCGGCTCTGCTCCAGACGCTTGCTTGGACAATTTGGTAGGTTTGGCAGCTCAGCTTAGCCGAACTCCTATTGCTTTCTTGAGCTTGATTGACGGAAACCGCCACTGGTTGAAGTCGCAGCTAGGTATCGATCGAACTTTGGCCCACCGTTACCTGAATTTTTGCGCTCGCGCCCTGGATCAAATTCCCGAAGAGTTCGCAGTCGGCTCAAACTCAAACTCGGAATTTGACCGGGCAATTCCCCTGCAAAAACCGCCAGTTGCTCCCGAATTAGCGATCGAACTCCCTATAAATTCCTTTAAAGGACTGCCTGCAGCCATTGTTCGAGACGCTTCCACAGATGTGAGATTTGGCGAGCATCCGCTGATCGTTTTCTACCCCTTCGTGAAATTTTACGCCGGAATCCCAGTTGTTAGCTCAGATGGGCAGGTGCTGGGAGTGCTATCCGTCATGGACTCGGTGCCGCGAGACTTGACAAAAGAAACGATAGAAGCTCTCCAAGCTTTAAGTCGGCAAGTTGCGAGTTTGGTGGAGCTGCGCTGGCAATTAGTCAAAGCCCAGAAACAGTTGCCAGAGGTAGAAGATATCAGCTCGAACAGCCAGCAAATCTCGGAGTTAGTTCCTGGCTCTAACCGATCGAGCTGGTATGCGGTACATACGCCACAGAGTAGCAGGACAATATACGGAACAAAAAAGCTCCCGACGCTGGGGGAAACAGGCAAATCTCAATATGGGTGGGAAGCTTCAGCGGGCATCGGGCGCGCGGACGATACCCAACAAATCCGAGAAATCGTTGCCGGCCCCCGCGACACCTCGGATCGCCAACTAACGGCAGCATCCCTACAAGAGCGAGCTCGCTTGGGAACCCTGCAAGCTAAAGTCGGTGCAGCCCTCGGACAAGGCGGGAAAATATCGGTCATCCTCAACCGCTGCACCGAGGCAATGGTAGAGTACCTAGACGCCACAGGGGTGAGCATCTGGACTTTCAACCCGCAGACAGAGCGGTTAGAATTGCAGGCCAATTCAGGACTTAGCAGCCAAGAGTGGGCACGGGAAATAGAAGATTGGGTGCGAACAGAAGCCGGAAACCTCCAAACGGCTCCTGTGTGCCTACTGTCGAACCCGTCTCTCTGCGCCGCCTATCCGCTGATTGTGGAGGATCGGTTGGTGGGAGTGATGGCTCTGTGCAGTAACGCTTTGGCAAGCGAGGGAGCGCTAGAAGTTCTGGGCTGCATGGCTAACGCCATCGCCGTGGCGATCGATCGCGTCACTGCCCGAGAAGAATTGTTGAGCCGCCGCGAAGCCCTGCTCTTCGGCCTCGCCAGCCAGATGCGGAATTCCCTCGATCTCGACAAAATTTTAGATACGGCTGTCAACGAAATTCGCAGCTTGTTGCAGGTTGACCAGTGCTACTTTTTGTGGTATTCCATCTCGCGAGACGGGCAGCCAAGCTTTGCAATCACCCACGAAGCGGCAAATCCCGAACTGAAAGACCGACTTACAGAATACCCGATCGAACAAGTAACCCTGCTGGCCGAGAAAATTAGCCACCGCCAAACGCTCCGGCTCGGCGACACTGCCACAGCACTGTGCATCGAACCGCCCACGCGAGCTTTTTTGAGCAGTATCGGGATTGTTTCTAACCTGCTGCTGCCTGTCAAGACTCGCTCCGGTCAAATGGGTGCTGTAGTTTGTAACCATTACAGCAGCCACCGTTCTTGGGCGACGAGCGAAGTGGAATTGCTGCAAGCGGTGGTGGATCAATTGGCGATCGCGATCGACCAAGCCGAACTCTACGCCCAAACCCGGGCGGCAGCCTTAGCAGCTCAAACTCAAGCCCGCCAACTGACGGAAACATTGCAGCAGTTGCAGCAGAAAGAAGCTCAGCTCATCCAAAACGAAAAAATGTCCTCTCTCGGTCAAATGGTCGCCGGCGTCGCCCATGAAATTAACAATCCGGTTAATTTTATTTACGGCAACTTGACTTATTGCAAGCAGTACATGAAAAATCTGCTGGATTTGCTGCACTTGTATCAAAAGCACTACCCCGAGCCTTGCCCCGAAATACTCGACAAAAACGAAGAAATCGATGTTGAGTTCATAGTGCCGGATTTGCTGAAAATTCTGTCTTCAATAGAGATGGGAACTGAACGCATCCGCCAAATTGTCCTGTCTCTGCGGAACTTCGCACGGCACGACGAAGCAGAGATGAAGCCGGTGGACATTCACGAAGGGATTGACAGCACGCTGCTGATTTTGCAGAGTCGCTTGAAGTCAAACGGGCTAGTGCCGGGAATTGAGGTAATTAAAGACTACGGCGACTTGCCGAAGGTAGAGTGCTATCCCGGACAGCTCAACCAAGTATTTATGAATATTTTGGCGAATGCGATCGACTCTTTGGAAAATCAGCCTCCGCCCAAGACGATCAAAATCTCGACGGCGGTGGTGAACCCAGACTCGGAGGCTGATGAGTCAGGAAAGTCGAGGGGTCAAGTTGTGGTGATTCGGATTCAAGACAGCGGGCCCGGATTGCCCGAAAAAGCTAAATGCCACTTGTTTGACCCTTTCTTTACCACTAAACCTGTAGGCAAGGGTACGGGGCTCGGCTTGTCTATCAGCTACCAGATAGTGGTGGAAAAACACGGAGGAAGTTTGAATTGTATCTCGGAACCTGGACAGGGAGCGGATTTCAGGATTGAAATCCCGGTAGCTCGCCCCCCTGCGGTCAAAGCATAAACCTGCGGGCGAGCGGTTCCAAAAACATTTTTTAAATTTTATTGTCAAAATGCTTGACAGATTCCCGTGTCTGGGTGTTACTATATTAAATGTTGAGACGTTGGGGCGTCGCCAAGTGGTAAGGCAGCTGGTTTTGGTCCAGCCATTCAGAGGTTCGAATCCTTTCGCCCCAGTTAAATTGTATCCAGTAAATCAATTGTTAAACTCACCGTTTAGAGTTAGCGCTTGGCAGACGAGAGAAAAACGACTTCATTACGACAAACTTAATTAGCACTTGCTCATATCATGTCTGATCGAGTGACCGTGATTAAAAGGGCGGGTTTTTGAGATTGTCAATTATTGGCAGATATTTTTCGTGAACCCGCCCTTACCCTATTAAGGGTAATGGGCCGGACATAGTATCATAGGATATCAGAAACCGGATTTATTTATGCGGGTTTTACCTAACCTAAAAGCATAGAGTTGTGGTCAAAAAATTGTTTTTTTTGGCCGCCAGTACCCATTTTTCGCAGAAACAGTTGTTTGTGCATAATCTCACTTCTGACCGCGCCGGAATTGTAAAATCGAGTCAACATTCAACACTCATATCAAATCCGGTTGCATTGGAATGATTAAACCGCTGTTGACGCCGAGAAAACAGAGGAAGAGAACAGAGAGACGAATAATTCCGATGCTACCCGATTGCATCTAACCATCATTCAGTTTTTCGACTAACAGTCAACAGTCAACAGTCAACAGGCACTACTCCATATCACTGCAAAGTGCTGGGGCCACGATCGTTTAGCCGATCGAAAACGTATCGGGAAATTGCCGGAAATGCTGTTTCGTCCTTGGCATAAGCCGGATCGTCTGCGAAAACAACTAAGATATAAATGGCGCGATCGTCTAAAGTTCTCACAAATGCCGCTTCGCTGCGGGATTTGGAAGTATAGCCTACTTTGGAACCAAAATAAATATTAGGTGGTAAAGATTCGCCGAGAAATCCTTGTATTGAGTTGAGAGGGTCTTTTTTCCAAGCCTTGGGGTCTAAGTCTCTCGTTAGCAAGTAAGCCATTTTGCGGCTGGCGACGCTGGAAACCGCTTGCCTAGTATAGATTTCATATATTAATCTGGCTGCTTGGTCGGTAGTTACTTGATTGCGAATCGGCACAGAAGCATCGCCCCGCAATTGCAAGTCGCGACCGATTGGCCCTTCTTGTCTTAAATAGTATATGGGATAATTTTTGGTGCTTATACGAAGATCATTGTAGCCGGCCGACTGGAAAAATGTGTTAATTTGAGTGCGCTTTTTCAGCCAGGTTTGCAACTCTTCTCCTGCGAGCCTGCCGCCGGATTTTGTATCTGTGATTTTGTCTAAAAGTCGGCTGGCAGCATCGTTATTGGAGACGCGCATCATTTGTTCTAGGTCGTTTTTAAAGGCAGATTCTCTTTGCGTAATGATGCCTTTTTCTATGGCTGAGTAGAACGCTGCCATCCAAAATAACTTGGCCACGCTAGCGGGAAATCGGAGAGTTTGATTTTGATATCCAGCAAAGGTGTGACTTTGGGAATTGCTGACATCAAATAGGGTAATTGATACCCGTTCAGCAGGCAGTCCTTTGCTGGTTGCAATTTTCACAGATTCATCAACAATCCCTTGCAATTCTTGAGAGTAAACTGGATTGGGAGGTGTTTTGATGTTGTAGCTAAAGGTAGGCTCGCTTTGACGATCGGCTAAATTTTCCGATGGTTCAATTGTCGGAGGCGAGAGTGTTTCTTGAGGCGAGACGGCCTGTTGAGGCAATATGACTGGCGGTTCTGGGGCACGGCGAATTCTGAACGGTATTGTGACAATCCAACCGATCGCGATCGCCCCGGCGATTAAACACAAAATGTTACGGTATTTTAGCCGAGAAAATTTCGTCCTCACTCGGCGACGAGATGGCACTGGGCCTTCGCTGCTTTGGCGTCGGCGTCCGACGGGGCGCTGGCTGCTTTGGCGTCGGGATTGGATTAGACCTGTTGCATGAATCTTTGCTCGATCGGTCAACCGCAGATACAAGGCAGATGAACGCAGATTAACCCAGATAATTCCCAGAATTGAGAGCGACTTTTGCAAGAGGTCTATGGGGCGTCGGGTCGGGATTGGGCGACGACGAGATAGCACTGGGCGCTCGGTGCTTTGGCGTCGGGACTGGAATGGGCGCTCGGTGCTTTGGCGTCGGGACTCGATTGGGGGTTGCGGCCCGATGGGGCGGCGTCGGCGTTCTACTTGCATTACAGTTTTGTGCTATCAAACTCGCACGATCAGTTTATAATAGGGCGGCATCTAAATGACAAGTGTATCGATCTAGTCCGCTGTTGCCAAGTTTATCTGTCTACTAGGCTGATTGAGACTTCTAGTAATTGTAAAATTTTCAGGATAGCACTGAGTTGAAGCAAAATCCTTTGAAAAACATGAGAAATTTTTGGAGTCTGGCTGTTTTGGGATTTGCGATCGTCGGCGTGAATAATTCTTTGATACCTGATGTTTGGGCATTTCAGTCTCAATCTGCTACGGGATATGTTGTCGATCGACAAACAGCAGGACAGGGCGCGGATGTAGCGTTTTCCTTGACGGGAAAAAGCGAAAATCTGGAGATAACAAACAAGCAAACTGTTTCCAGTTTTCCGAGTATGTTGTGGGACTTCAACAATTTAGCGGAAATTTCCTATTCCGAATTGCTGAAAGTGCTGGCGAGACGATCGGACTCAAATAATTCAAATAACACGGAGAGAGAAACCGCTGCACAACCTGAAGACATAGCACGTTTTGAACAGGTTGTACAGTATGCAAAACAACAAAATTTGCACGATCGCTCGATCGGAGAAATCGTCCAGGCGATCGCCGATAAGTTCCAAGGATTGCCCTACGCCGCTGGTTTGCTGGACAAATCCGGCGAAGAAAAGTTGATCGTAACTTTGAATAAATTTGATTGCGTTTTATTTGTAGAAACCGTTTTGGCGATCGCCAGGGGCGTAGCAGTACAAGATTACGACTATCAAAATTTTGTAAATCGCATAGAAGAACAGCGGTATTTAAACGGTAAAATCAACGGTTATTGCAGCAGATTGCACTATTTTTCCGAATGGATTAACGACAATCAAAAACGGCAAACTGTGGAAAATATCACGGCTGAATTAGGGGGAGTACCCATGAATAAAACACTAAATTTCATGAGTCAGCACCGCAGCAGTTACCCGCAAATGGTCAAAGACGAAACGACTTATCAGTGCATAGTCAGCCAAGAAGCAGAGTTAGCCAAAACTACTGTTAATTACATCCCCACAAATCAGATAAAAAGTGTTTATTCTCAGTTAAAACCAGGGGATATTGTAGCGGTAGCCACGGATGTTAAAGGATTGGATGTCACCCACACCGGTTTAGTATACCGCAATGCTGACGGCAATATGGGTTTAATTCACGCTTCGCCGGCTGGGGAGGTGACAGTTGCTTACGACTTGCAGAGATATATTAGCAGAGTCGAAAGTGCGATCGGCATTGTAGTCGCTAGGGCAAAAACACCTAATTAAATTGGTTTGTACTCCTAGGGTGTATCAGCTTGCATTATTTTAGCTAAAAATTCCACTTTTCTGTGCTGACACACCCTACAAACTAAAGAAACCGGATTTTTTGCTGAATTTGCGGGTGACAAGGCGTCTTTTTGTAAAAAAACCCGGTTTCTGGGCCCCCATGCGTAAGCCTCCAATCATATCGTTTCCGGTTGCATCGGAATAATAAAATCGAGTCAACAGTTAACACTCAACCATTGAGTTTTTCCACCCCTCCTTCTACAGTCAACAGTCAACAGTCAACAGTCAACAATCATAAAGAGTGCAACCGGAATTGATATCAATTGACAATTTCGCTGCGAGATACCTTACTCTTTCTAGCAGGATTTGGCGTTAATTCCGGCGGCGAAACTTGAACACTTCCCCACTCATTCAAAAAGCTTTTCAGCAAAACCTCTTGCTGAGTGCGAAATGTCTCGACATTTGCCCCTCCATTCATAATCACAAACCACACAGTTTCTTGTTTTTGAGTTGGCAGCGCTCCGCCCAAAGCGCTAACATTATCCAAGGTGCCAGATTTGACTACTGCTAATTTTGGAAGCGCCCGTTCTGCCAGTATTCCTTCATCTTTCCCAACTACAGTTAAGACATCAGCAACTGTCATGCTGTAAGGTTCAAGATAGCGTTCTAAAGCGATAAACAACGCGCAAGCCGCCCGTGGAGAAATGAGATTTTCTTCGCTCAATCCCGAACCGTTGACGAGTTGAATTTCTGCGGGAGGAACTCCGGTTGCTGCTGCTGCTTTTTGCGCGACTGTTTTAGCGCCACCGACAGTATCAGCTAGCATATCTGCCATGAGATTGTTGCTGTACTGATTCATTTTTTTGATCAGTTCGGCAAGGGGCAAAGAATAATGTTTGACTAAAGGCTGCACGTCATTGGGAGGTGCTGACAAAACTTGTACAGTACCCTCAATTGCTATTTGGGGTTTTGGCGTATTTGGAGGCAGTGTTTGATACTGGGCGGCGGCTTCGCTGGGCCAGATTTGACTGTTCAATCCTTGTTTGAGCAATTCTCCCGATTTGAGGGGATCAAGTTCAAAGTTCATGTAAAACTTATCGACAATTATCAAATTGCCACTGACTCGCTTGATGCCTTTTTGATTTAAGGCGTTACCGAGGGCGATCGCCTCTTCCCAAACAAACAACGGATCTTCGCTTCCGCCCACAATTAAATCGCCTTTTAATACGCCGTTTTCAATTTTTCCCGTTGTACCAATTAAGGTAATAAATTGATGTTCCGGCCCGAATTGTTGCAGCGCTACGAGAGATGTTGCTACTTTGGTAATAGAAGCGGCTGACAGAGGAACGGTACCTTGATGATTGGCTAGCAAAGTATTGCCAGATTGCATCCAGACGCCTTGGTTTTCTTTGGCAAAACCTTGGGCGGCTAAGCCGTTGAGATATTGCTGGATTTTGGTATTTGTGGGGGTTTCGGGATTGGTAGCAGAGACTATTAAGGGCTGAGGCTGACTTGGTTTAACTGGCGGCGGGGAAGATTCAGCTACAGGAGAGGGAGATGCAAGTTGAGGTGATTCAGTAGCTGCACATCCGGCAATAATTGTGAGAAGGGCGATCGAACTCGCAGCAGTCAAGTAGCGGTTTTTCAGCATTACTTTAATTTTTTTCATCATAATGTACGATCGTCTGTTCGGCACGCCCGATGGAAAGTTTAGCATTCTTCTCGCGCGTGGGGCGAGCCTCCGGATCTGCATTACCAAACTCCCGAACCGCTAAAATTGCCTATCTTCTTCCTTCTCCATCTTTCTTCGCGCACTTCGCGTCTTCGCGGTTCGTTAAATATATCTCCTTGAAATGCTTCGGAAACCCATCTTCAGCGCCTGGGGCCTTCACCCCAGGCCGATCGCTCTCACAAATTTTCGATAAACTGGTTTATCAAAAAACTGGGTTGAAAACCCCGTCCTTCTAGGACGGCTTTAATTGTAACTTTTCATTACGCCATACTCCGTTTTGTGCTGATTGCGGTAGCATAAGAGTGGAGGTAGAGCCATGCTCGTTTTTGAGTTTAAATCTTACGGAAAATCAAGTCAGTTCAAAGCAGTAGACGAAGCAATTCGTACCGCTCAATTTGTCCGCAATAGCTGTTTGCGCTATTGGATGGACAATCCCAAAAAGAACAAATACGACTTGAATAAATATTGTGCTGTACTGGCAGCTACGTTTCCGTTTGCTGACGAACTCAACTCAATGGCAAGACAATCAAGTGCTGAACGTGCTTGGGCAGCTATCTCCCGATTTTACGAAAACTGCAAGAAGAAGATTCCTGGTAAAAAAGGGTATCCAAAGTTCCAGCGAGACTGTCGCTCGGTAGAGTACAAGTCAACCGGATGGAAGGTTGCAGATGACAGAAAGTCGATAACTTTCACGGATAAAAAAGGAATTGGCAAACTCAAACTCAAAGGCACACGCGACCTGCATTTTTACCAAATCAACCAAATAAAACGGGTTCGATTGGTAAAACGTGCGGATGGTGTGTACGTCCAGTTCTGTATTGATGTTGACCGAAAGGAAAATACAGCGCCGACAGGTAATACTATTGGATTGGATGTCGGGCTAAAAGAATATTACACCGATTCAAACGGAATCAAGGTTGAAAATCCTAGGTTTCTGAGGAAAGGTGAACGTGTTCTCAAACGCAGTCAACGTCGGGTATCTAGAAAAGTCAAAGGTTCAAAGAATAGAGGCAAAGCTCGACAGATTCTTGGTAAGCGCCATCTCAAAATAAGCAGGCAACGTAAAGACCATGCCCTAAAGTTGGCAAGGTGCGTCACTCAGTCCAACGACTTGATAGCCTACGAAGATTTGAGAATCAAAAATATGGTGCAGAATCACTGTCTCGCCAAGTCTATTAACGACGCATCTTGGTATCAATTCCGTGTCTGGCTTGAATATTTTGGAAAAGTATTCGAGCGGGTAACGGTTGCGGTAAATCCGCAATATACCAGTCAAGAATGCTCTAGTTGTGGTGAAATTGTCAAAAAAACTCTATCTACTAGAACCCACGCTTGTAAATGTGGGTGCTTGTTAGATAGAGACGAGAACGCAGCTAGAATAATCCTAAGTCGGGGATTGAGTACGGTAGGGCATACCGGAACTCTTGCACTAGATGCAAATAACGCTTCGGGAGAATTGTCCTCTACTTTCGTTGGAGAAATCCAATTAGAGCAAGTCAGCTCGTAGATAGAAGAATCCTCATGCCTTCAGGCCCAGGAGTGTCAACCAGCCATACTCCCTATACTCAGCGGCACCATTTCGCCGTGCATCGTCAGGCCTAATAACATCGGGCCGCCCGGTCGGATCAACTCTCCTGTAAGCGCGCAGCGTTCCTCCTGCTGTGCTGTGGCATTAATGCTAGCTCGAATATCCGATCGAGAAAACATCTGCCGATACTCTCCAGACTTCTGCTGCACGTAATTCCAGAGCAAATCTCGAATCAAAGCTTGATAGCCTTGATTGCCCGCGAGTTCTTTGAGTCTCTCCTTGAGCTCTCTTTCGAGTCGAATGCTGGTCACTTCCATTTCGGTGGTTGAGGTTCTAGGTAGGGTATGCATAATTTTTCTCCGTGACGGGTGGACATATGTGTAATATCAGTGTAGTATGTTTACAGCTAGATTGAAAGCCTCTTAACCACCTTCTGCCTGCTGTGAAATTTCTCCCCACCTACTCCACCTATCAACTGAAGTGCGATCGCCCCACGGGTCGCTCCGAGTCGTCACGGCACGTCTTTAGCACGGGTTTTGCGACTGTCGCAGCGACCTCGTGGGCGGGCTTGGGCCTAATTAAACCCGGTTATAGTGGATTAGGAGAAATTGCAGAAATTAATTACAACGAGGTAGACCAGCACGGTCGGCAAGTGGCACAGCCATATCGAGAGACGCGAAGCGGGAGGTACAGCTAAACTACTGTACCAAGACAGGATGAAAATTTGCATGAAAGCAGTTTTTCTAGCCCCCGCTTCTAAGTAAGAGAAGCGGGGGCATTTGATTGGATATTTGAGAAATTCGATCCGCTTGGGGAACTGGGAAAAAACCAGATGTAGCCAATGCAGGCGTTGCACCGAAAATTCCAAATCCCAAATCCCAAATCTAAAATCTAAAATCTAAAATCTAAAATCCAAATGAGGAGGAGCAAGCCGTGACCGTAGTAACTGATGTATTGAGGCAATCTGTGGTGGTGTTTTCTCAGAATTACCTACCAATGAGCCGTGTCAACATCAAACGGGCGATCGTACTGTTGGTAACAGGCAAGGCTGAACCTCTAGATTTTAGCATCGGCAACGGCTGGCTGGTGCGATCGCCCAGCACCAGCATCCACGTACCCGAACAAATCCGCTTGACTTTTGGTAACAGGGAACGCCTGTGGAAAGTGCCCCCGGTTAATCGCCGGGAAGTTCTGCGCCGCGACGCTCATTCTTGCCAATACTGCGGTAGCAATCGGCATTTGACGTTGGATCACGTCATGCCTCGATCGAAGGGCGGCCCGCATACTTGGGACAACGTGGTGACTGCTTGCGAACGATGCAACTCTCGTAAGGGCGATCGAACTCCCGTAGAAGCTGGAATGTCTCTGCGAACTAAGCCGAAAGCCCCCATACACCCCACTGTTGCTTTTGCCGAACTGTTTTGGCACGAATACCAAATTGGGGAATAGGGCATGGGGCATGGGGAATAGGGCATGGGGCATGGGCCAAACAGTCTCTTGGTAATTGGTAATAGCTAATAGTTAATAGCTAATTCAGTCCTGTAATTAAAAAGGATTTTAGGTCGGAATAGCAAACTTTTCATTCCTTCCTATCCAATGCCCAATGCCCAATTCCCAATTCCCGATCGCCAATTTTCAATTACCAATTTTTAACTTTCAATTCCAAATTTAGGGCTGTCAATATGCTGAAGTTGACTTATACTGAAACGGGCTTTAACCTAGAGCGTTTGGCTCAATCTCCCGAACAGTTAGTGGCGCTGCGAGTGGTGCTGGCTATGCGAGTTGGTCAAAGCATCAGCGTCGAACCGAGCACTGCGGCATTTTTGCTGCCCGCGAATTTGCCGGCGCTGCCTCTATTGGAATCTGAGGCGCGCCGAAACGACAATGATGCGATCGCCCTTTGTGTTGCTGATGCTGACTTTGTAGAAGTGACTCTGCGCGGTACGTGGATTTCTGATGCGTCTGAGGGGGCTGACGGCGTGTTTGCGACTGTGTTGGGCGATCGGGCAGAGCTCTTGCTGCTCAAACTCTGGCTCGAAACTCAGGCTGCTGCGGAGGTTGTCGGGGAAGTCGGCGATTAATATCGGATCTGGAAGGAAGAGGGAACAAGGAAGAGGGAAGAAGCAAGAAGGAAATATTTTCTTCATGTCGCACTCCCCCACTTTCTCCCCCTCTCCCGCCAGAAGCGCACTCAATTCCATTCTCCTTGCAGCCCAAAAGCAGCCCAATAATAAGGAGATTGCCATTCTGAAACCTGTAGCACTTCGATTTGCGCCGATCGCAGTGCCGCAGCAGGCGCCAATTTATCTTGGAGCATTTTTTTGTAAAATCGTGTCATCAACTCAGAAGTTACTTGGTCGTCAACACTCCACAGAGAAACCACCACACGCGGCGCCCCCGCATACATAAACCCTCTCGTCAAACCCACCAACCCTTCTCCCTTAATGTCTTTTCCCAAACCCGTCTGACACGCGCTCAGCACCACCAATTCGGCCGGTAAATTGAGATTGAAAATATCATTCAGTCGCAAGTAGCCATTTTGTAACGAGCCTTTCTCATCAACTAAAGAAAGCACCAATCCCGATAATTCTGGATGTTTGCTATTAGCAAATCCGTGGGTAGCGAAATGAACAATGCGATATTGAGATAAATCGGGAGCGGTTGCCGTGGTACGATTAGCAGTAAAGTCAAACGCTTGTTTTTCCAAATCATCGGGAACCAAAGCCAGGATTTGCTCAGCTTCAGTTCGCGAGAAAGGTAAGCGAGTCCAATAAATGTTAGCCTCTGAGGCGGATCTCTGTAATTGTTGCGCTTCCACTGGCAGATTTTCAACAGTTTGATTCTTGGTTACAGGCGATGTACTTGTGCCTTTGAGCCGTTCGTCGTCCGTGCTAAAAACTGGATCTGCAAACAAGGCGATCGCCTTTGGAGCCGGTTGACGAGTCGCCATATCCCGCCGCAGAATAGCCAGAGTTGAAGCAGAAGGCAGGTTAACAATTTCATGCTTAACTATTAGTGGCGCTTCAGATTTTTCCAGAGTAAGGGCACTGAAAGGAATGTATTGCAAGGCGCCATCCGCAACAATTAGCAAGCGCTTGTTGCCCAACTCAGAAGCAACCGGAGCGAGGATCATTTGGCTCAGAAGTCCAGCAGATTCAGCAACCATTTGAGGAGAGGTTCTCGTGGTCTCTTTGGTTAAAGTATCGCGGAAATTCTTAGCCGTGGCTTCAATCTCGGTGCGAGAAGGGAGTTCGTAACTGGTGAAAGAAGTTTTCGTCACCGCCCACAAATAACTGCGCTCCTCACCCAAAGAATATTCTAAAAGTAGCGTATTGTCATCGATTACCTGTTGTTGAATTTGTTGCAAATTGAGAGGTTCGGGATATTGGAGAGCAGCGTAACGAGGACTACTGGCGCGAATTTTAGCTTCTATTTGAGCGAGTTGCTTGAGAACTGTATCGATTTTTTCTTGAATTTCATCCAGAGATTCTTGGGTAGATCTAGCGCTGATAATTTGGTATTTGCGACTCTGAAAATCACTGAGTTGTTGTTGCAAATTTTGTTCTTGTGCTAGCAGTTGCTGGTCAACACCTTGACGAATATTTGCGCTGGCTTCGCTGAGGAGTTCAAGCAGACTGCGGGCACGGGCACGTTCGCTAGCATGAAAGGCTTGTGCGTCGTAACCTTTATCGGGATTTTTCTGGTGCAGTTGCATCAACAAATCGATGTAAAACTGATAATAATCTTGGTTGCGGGCAAAGTAAGACTGGCGCAGTTCTTGGCTACCGATTTGAGTGCGGAGGTTTTCAATAATATTAATTGCGGTTTCAATTTCGGTTTGGGCAACGGTGAGGTTATTTTGTTGGCGGTTTAAGATGGCTTGATTGTAGATGATGTGCGCTTCTTCTGTTTTGTAACCGAGTTGTTGGGATAGAGATAAGGCTTGGTTATAGTTTTCAATGGCGGTAGAATTCTGACCTAAAGCAGCTTGTATTTTCCCCATTTGATTGAGGACTGTGGTTTCTTTTACTTTGTCGTTTAAGTGTCGGGAGATTTTTAGGGCTTGGTTGTAGGCATTCAAGGCCGTTGACCATTCTTTTGAAGCGATGTAGGTGCTACCAATGCCAGTTAAGGCAGTCGCTTCTGCTGCTAAATTACCTGCGGGTCTGGAGATGACTAGAGCTTTGTTGTAGGAGTCTAGGGCATTTTTCCAGTTTCCTGTAGCAGCGTGAATATTACCAATGTTGTTGAGGGTGTTGGCGACTGTCGCTTGGTCATTTAATTGATAGAATAAGGGCAAAGCTTGGTTATAGTAATCCAGGGCGCTTGGAGGATCAGCTAAATCGATGTAAAGTTGACCAAAACTGTTGATAATAGCGGCTTCTTCGGCTTTGGCACCGGCTTGTTTTGATAAGGGTAATGCTTGATTGTAGGAGTCTAGGGCAGATTGAAATTGTCCGAAATGGGCGTAAATTTTACCCATTGAAAGGAGAGTGCGTGTGGCTTGGGCGTAGTTTCTATCTGCACGATAAAGTGCGAGGGCTTCTTCTAACTTTCCCAGTGCAAGTTGTTTAGATTCGACTGTGCTTTGGCTAGAAAGTTGAGTTCCTTTGATAAATGCTACTTCAGCAGCAGAAACTTTTATCCCAACTGATAAATCCCACAGGCGAGCAGTTCTATCACTACTAACAGTGAGGATTTGGCGACCATCAGGGCTAAATTTTGCATGGTTGAGCCCATCCTCATGTCCTCGAAATATCGCTAGAAGATTTCCTTTTGCATCCCACAAACGGGCGGTTTGATCCTCACTAGCGGTGAGGATTTGCCTGCCATCGGGACTAAATACGGCGCTGTTGACAGAACTGTCATGATCTCGCAATACTGCTAGGAGATTGCCAGAAATATCCCACAGGCGGGAAAGTCTATCGTTACTGGTGATCAGGATTTGACTACCATCGGGGCTAAATACTGCACTCTCATCGTGACTGGAACCTTTATCTACATCCTTCTGCCCTCGAAACTCTGCTTTGAGATTACCTTTTATATCCCACAGGCGGGCATTTCCGTGGAAATCACTGCCTAGAGTGAGAATTTGGCGACCATCTGGGGTAAATATTGCACTTTCGACACTCGTCTCATGCCCTCGGAACACAGCCAGGAGATTGCCTTTGGTATCCCACAGACGGGCGGTTTTATCTAAACTGGCAGTGAGGATTTGCCGGCCATCGGGACTAAAGACTGCACTGTTGACATGAATCTCATGTCCTTGGAATATAGCCAGGAGATTGCCTTTGGTATCCCACAGGCGGGCGGTGTTATCACTACTAGCAGTGAGAATTTGACGACCGTCCGGGCTAAATACTGCACTTTCGATTCTATGATCACGGCCCTGAAACTCACTTAGGAGATTGCCTTTGTTATCCCACAGGCGAACGGTTTTATCGCTGGCGGTGATGATTTGCCGACCATCAGGGCTAAATACGGCGCTTTCAACAGAATACTTGTGTCCCTGGAACTCGGTGAGGATATTGCCTTTGATATCCCACAGGCGAACGGTTTTATCGGTGGCGGTGAGAATTTGGCGGCCATCTGGGCTAAATACGGCACGCTTGACTCCATACTTATCGTGCCGTAACTCTGCTAGTTGAGCGCTATTTTTAGATACGCTTTCCCGAAAAGTTTGCAGCGCTGCCATTTGCTCGGCTTGGGCAGCAATTGCTACTGATACATCCCACAGACGGGCGGTGCCATCATCACTGGCAGTGAGGATTTGACTACCATCGGGGCTAAATACTGCACCGAAACCTCTTTCATGCCCTCGGAACACAGCCAGGAGATTACCTTTGGTATCCCATAAGCGGGCGATACCAGGGTCGATTCCATTTGCAGCATCATTACTGATAATGAGAACTTGGCTGCCGTCGGGACTAAAAACTGCACTGTAGAAATATTTTTCATCTCCCCGAAACTCTGTCAAGAGATTGCCTTTGGTATCCCACAAGCGAGCAGTTTCAGCCCAAGCATAGGTGAGGATTTGCTTCCCGTCGGGGCTAAATACGGCTGTTGTGAGTCTCTCTCTATGCCCCCGGAACTCAGCTAGAAGATTGCCTTTGAGATCCCACAGGCGGGCGGTTTCATCATCGCTGGCAGTGAGGATTTGACTACCATCGGGGCTAAATAGTGCACTTCTGACCCCCTTCTCATGCCCCCGAAACTCTACCAGGAGATTACCTTTGAGATCCCACAGGCGGGCTTTTTTATCGTTACTAGCAGTAAGGATTTGCCGGCCATCTGGACTAAATACCGCACTTGTGGCTATTCCCCCCCATACTTTCTCAGGTGGTTGCAACTCAGCTAGGAGATTACCTTTAAGATCCCACAGGCGGGCGGTATCATCACCACCACCATTACCACCAGCGGTGAGAATTTGGCGACCATCGGGGCTAAATTTTGCACTGTAGATTCCTAAAGAGCCACTCCCCCGCAACTGAGCCAGGAGATTGCCTTGGGTATCCCACAAACGGGTAGTGCTATCATTCGCATCAACACTACCAAAACTAATGGTGAGGATTTGACGACCATCGGGGCTAAATATTGCGCGGCTGAGCCCCTCCTGCCCCTGGAACTCGGTTAGGAGATTGCCTTTGAGATCCCACAGACGGGCTTTTTTATCCTGACTAGCGGTGAGGATGTGCCTGGTATCGGGACTAAATACGGCACTGAGGACATCACTATTGTGCCCTCGGAATATTGCCAGTTGAGCGTTATTTTTGGACACGCCTTCCTGAAGGCTTTCCTTGACAGCTATTTGCTCGGATTCGGCAGCAATTGCGGCTGACACATCCCACAGGCGGGCGATTTTATCCCAACCTAATGTGATGATTTGCCGGCCATCGGGACTAAATACTCCCCAGACGAGATCCTTATGCCCCCGCAATTTTGCCAACAGATTGCCTTTGGTATCCCAAATTTGAGCAGTTCCATCCATACTACTGGTAAGGATTTGGCGACCATCCGGGCTAAATCCTGTTGCAATCGAGACAGAACTCCAGTGGGAATCTCCATGCTGCCCGAACACAGCGAGGAGATTGCCTTTGGTATCCCAAACTCGGACTTGCCTACTATAGGTTAGGATTTGCCGACCATCGGGGCTAAATATTGCATTTTGGACATGATTTTCATGCCCCTGGAACTCGGTTAGGAGATTACCGTTGGTATCCCACAGGCGGGCAGTTTTATCTAGACTAGCGGTGAGGATTTGCCGTCCATCGGGACTAAAGACTGCATTGGCGACACGATCCTTATGCCCCTGGAATTCTTTGAGAAGATTGCCTTTGATATCCCATAAGCGGGCAGTTCCATCCGAACCGACAGTAAAGATTTGGCGACCATTAGGGCTAAATACAGCTTTTGGGCGGACTGGTGCGCTAATTCTTGCTTTATGCCCCTGGAATTCTTTGAGAAGATTGCCTTTGATATCCCACAACCTGACGGTTTCATTCCCAAAGTTACTACTGGTTAGGATTTTAGAACCATCGGGACTAAACACGGCACTTATAACTTCACCCCGCTCCTGATCCCCCCGGAACTCTTTGAGGAGATTGCCTTTGATATCCCATAAGCGGACTCCATACTCAGTAGTAGTGAGAATTTGGCTGCCATCAGGACTAAATATGGCTGTACTGAATCTGGTTCCTGGGAAGCCTCCCGATCTACTTGCCGCTTTATCTCCCTGGAACATAACTAGGAGATTGCCTTTGGTATCCCACAAGCGGGCGGTTTTATCTGCACTAGCAGTGAGGATTTGGCGACCATCGGGGCTAAATACTGCACTTATGACCATCTCCTCATGCCCCACAAACATGGCGAGTTGCCCGCCAAATGCTTGCACGGGTTGCTGCGTTCCCGATGGGTTGGGTTTTTCTGTTGTCGGTGACTGGGATGGTGTGGGAATCCTGGGTTGGCCGCTGATGGGGATGCTGTAGGTAGTAGCGAATACCACTCCCATCACCAGAGGGAGACAGCGATGCACTTTTCGGTATTTATCTGGCAGCATAATTGTTTTTTGGGAGAGTTAAGAATTGGGAGAGGGGGGTCAACTGAACCTTTCTCTATCGACTCCGTAAAAGCCAAAAGCTATAGTTTCTTTTTGGATAGGCAAATCTGCTTAGCGTTGGCTCTTTTTTTTACCGAGGTCATCAAAATTAAGATGGGCTGGGGGTTAGTTGTCAGAAAAAATTATTTATGTTAAGGACAAACTCTATCATTTTTCATAATCTTTGTCTGTCATTGGGTGCGTCAAGGGTGAGGCAAGGACGTTAAGGGATGTAACTTGAATCGGCTGCGGGGCGTTGGCTCGTCGATGTTATTATCTTTTGACTAGCTGACTGTGGTTTGTAAAGCGAGCTGATTTTTCTCAAGGGACAGCTACCTGCGTCTAATACCAACTCCGGTAGCGTGGGAATTAATATTACCCCCAGTCAGGACACCGGGAGTGCCTAAGTCCTCATAGGTTGCACCATTCTCAACTAGCCTTTTATGAACAGGCAAGATGCCTGTTCCACAAGAAAATTTATATTTTGTGGAACAGGCATCTTGCCTGTTGCTGACAATAGTGCCAGATATCAGCAAGTCCCTTTAGGGTGTATAAATTATATTGAAGTAAATGCCGTTATCTTGCAGATTGTCGCCTTTATCGCTAATTCTCACCAAAGGAAAAGCGTAATCAACGCGCAGGTTCACCCGCTGTATCGGTTCCCAGATTACCCCTAAACCTAAACCTGCTAAAAATGTCTGATTGGTTAATGTATTAGGATTGTTCGCAACGTTCCATACCGTACCCGCATCCAAAAAGGGAGCTAATTGAAGTTTGGGATTTCCCGAAGCATCGCGCTGCAAAGTAATCCGATCCTCGATGGAAACTCTGAAGCCGTTATCCCCAGAACGGACATTTTGGCGGTAGCCGCGCAAAGATTGCCCGCCGCCAATTACAAATTGCTGGGAAGGTAACAAACTATTAGCTGACAACTGCAAGTCTGCCTGCAAAATTAATAAATGTTTGTCATTCAATCGCTGTACTCGCTGCAATTGACCCAGCCAACTCAAAAATTGTCCGTCGGGATCAGAACCTTCGTTTTGAGTAGCATCAAACAAGCTAGTGCCGATCGTAAATTGCGATCGCACGGCCCAAGCACCCTGCGGGTCGCGCCGAATGTAGTCCTGTCCCAGCTTAATTGCGCTCGTAGTGGTGACACCATTGGAGTCCGGGCCGATGCCAAAAGGAACCGGTTCGCCGGCGACAAAAGTTCTACCTGTTTGATAAGTAAAACCGGCAGACAAGGCAAATTCTTCGATCGGCGTTCTCCGCAGCGGCTGGCGGTAACTAACTTCAAATAAATGCGATTTTCCCGAAATGTCAGCACGGTTAAAAGGTGGTTGTACGATACTGTTGCGATTCGGTGCCGCCCTCAATTGCAAAGTGCCGTTCATTGCATTTAGCGGCACGCGATAGCTAAAATCAAACACGTCTGAATCGCCGAGCGATCTGTAATAAGCCGCTGCCAGTTCGTCGCCATTTCCTGTTATATTGCGGTGCCGCAAACTAACTCCCAATCTTTCGGAACCGACACTGGGAGGCGAGTAATTGTCAATGCTGAAAGTAGGTTGAAACGGATTAGCTTCCGAGACTCGGACGATCAGAATGCTCTCTCCTTCATTATCCCCAGCCCGCAGACTGGCTTCTACATTGTCAAATAAAGGATCGACTCGTAACAGCCGGAGTTGGTCTTCTAATGAAGCTGTGCTTAAAGGCATTCCGGCACCGAGTCGAATCCGGCTGCGGATGTAACTCGGATGCAATCTTTTAGTTCCTTCTACCTCAATTCGGGCTAGCTTGCCTTCAATCACTTGAATTTGGACTACCCCTGCGGTGATAGTTTGGGGCGGCAAGACTGCTCTCGAAGTGATGTAGCCACGATTGAGGTAAATTTCGGTAATTTTGTCGGCGATTTGTTTGAGCTGTTCTAGGGTGGTAGAACGGCCTTCTAACGGGTTGACTAAGGCATTAATTTCGTCTTGGCTTAAAATTGTGCTGCCAACTACTTGAATTTTCTGCACCTCAATTGGTGTATTCGGCAGGGTTGGGGGAACTGGCGACCGGGACGGCGGCGCTACTGTGGGCGGTGCTTGGGGAGGTTCTGGGGAAGGCTGCGGGGCCGGTTGCAGAAATCGATCGCGATTTGGATCGGGCTCCGTCGGCGGCGATGGCAGGTTTGGAGGCAGCGAGGGTTGGTTCTGGGCTAAAACATGATTGCAATCTAGCGGGTTCTGACATTGGCGATCGTTGTCAACCAGATTTTTTGCTACGGGCAAGATGCCCGTACGACAATCAATCAAACTGCTTGTGGAACAGGCATCTTGCCTGTTCTCGGCGGGGTTCGATTGTGTTTCTCGTTCAGGGTTGGTCTCGATCGAATCGGGAAGCTGATTTAAGTTTGTTGCTGTTTCATTTTGCTTGATTTCCAGTTTTTGAAGTGCTAATACTTGATTGCCCGTATCTGCTGAGTTGTCAGCGGCGACGGGCAACTGAGAAATATCCTTTGTTTGGGATATAGCTTTATTGGCATAAAAGCAAGCCATCGGCAGCGCAGTTAGAAGTGAAATCCCCAACCGAAATAGTGCAATATTTGCATTCGGGCGCATAATTAATAATTTCTCTAAAATAAGTTTGTCGCCTGCTTGACTATGCCAGTTTATCATTTAGTATTAGGCGAAATTTGACCATCAAAATTTCCACAGTCCGGCTTTCAAGATGTCAGAAGTCCGAACTGCCGATCGGTACAAAAATTTTAATTTATTTAGGACGATCGACCAAACAATCCGCAACAGGCAAAAATCATCTGTGGCGCTGCCAAATACCGCGCTCGAAACCGAGTTTTTCGTACTTGCTGCACCAGTCATACCATTTTAGATTTTAGATTTTAGATTTTAGATTTTAGAATTGCCAATGACTTATGGCTATCAGGGTTTGGGGCACGGGCCTACCGTTGCATTCTTTGCGTGAAACTGGTGTTGAATTATTTTCTTGTGATAGGTGTTAACTCACTTGCGACTAAGGGTTCTTGGGCTATTTTGCCGAGTTCGACTGAGTTGAGCACTGCTGACCACTCGATCGCTAAACTGGCATCGCTGGGAGACTCGATACGCAATTGAGCTAGAGTTGCCAGGTACTCGTACCAGAGATTTTGTTGGGCGAAGATGCTGAGCTTGGTGCGATCGGACGATCGATCCAACTCTGTTTTCACGGTTGGGGCGAGTGCGGTGCGGTTGATCCACCCGGAAACGAGAACATCATCGGTTGTATTTTTTGGGTTGCATTTGATAGTAAAGTACCATTGATAGTTTTTGCCAACTTCCAGGGCTGGCGAGTTGTCATCGGAGCCGAGGCTGACGCTAACTACACCTGCACGGCTAGTTACCATGCGAAAACTTTTTTTGTATAGTGTTTTGTCCCTTTCGTCTGCTAACTCAAACTGAACTGTTTTGTCGAGGGCTACGGGAAGGTAGTAGAAAAATGTTGGCTTTGCTGATATGGTTTGCCCCATAGTTGATTGGGGAATCAAGGCAGTTAAGGCAGTTGTGGCCGTGGGGCATTCTAACCCGCGGGTTCCTCCCCCTTCCCGCCTTCCGGGTACTCCGTCCTCCGGCGGTTGAAAGCTATTCCACGCGGGTTCCAATTGCTGGCTGTTCGGTCTGCTTCCGCTTGGTTCAGGGGGTTGAGCTGTTTGCCAGTTGAGGGGTAGCTGCGGTGGTGAGGCGCGCTGGACAATGTTTGCGGGGCTGTTGAGAGCCTCTGCAGGTATTAAAAAACTACCGGCGGCAACTGCCTCTAAAGACAGAATTAAGGAAAGAGCACCGATATTTAGAGCAGACTTCAAAGCCATGACGAACCTGCCTTTTGATGAACCTAGGAACTTTATCTCACGGTTTTATTCTATCCAAGGTTTTGACGGATATCGTAATCTGTTGTACTTAATTTATATCTTCAGGCAGATACGATTATTTTGGTCGCTGTGCTCAACATAGAATTCTCTGTCGCGTTTGTCAGTGGTAGCTTAGTAGTTATACTTACTTCCATTCACGGCTGCAGGTTCGGTTGAGCTTGTTCAACCCAACTTTGACAAAGACTAATATTCCGGGTTTTTTAACTCAGACAAGAGGCTACAAGGCGTCTTTTCCTAACAACACCCGGTTGATGCGTCAATCATGGATATCAGGAAACTCGGCAATTTTGCTGGTGAACCTCAAGCGATCGGCTACAAGTTACAAATCAGTTTTTGTGTACAATACCGGCAAGAAATTTAGCATGAATCTCGATTCACCTGTTCTCTCGGACAAACAGCCTTCGGGGCTGCGGATGGTCAGACCCATCGGAGTCTTGGCACTGCACGGCATTGCTTTTTTAGGAAATAGGTTGTTCGCTGTCGATCGCGCCGAAGGGCTGCTATTGGAGATCGATCGAGAAACTGACAACACTACTGTTTTGAATCCTTATCAAACGGCTAAGTTTGCGGGCGCAACTGGGCTAGCTATTTCGGAAGATACTCTCTGGTTTGCGCGGGATGAGGATATTTGTTGCTGTCGGGGCGCAATTCGGGACGGGGCGATAACTGAACTCCAACCGGAACATTTTGTTTCGCTTTCTTATCCTGCTGACGGGATTGCTGTTTGGAAATCTACGCTTTATGTGACTTGCCAGAGATTAGCCTCGATTCTGGTTTTTGACCTAAAAACTGGTCGAGAAATTACTCGGTTTTATGCTCCCGGTATTGGGGTAGAAAATATCACTGTCCGGGATGAGGAAATTTGGGTTTGTGACAAGACTGAGCAAACTGTTTACTGTTTGGAACGGGGAACTGGGGAGATTAAATTTAGCGTTTTGACTCCCTTTGAGTCGCCTTCGGGTTTGGCTTTTCACAAGGATTCCGAAACTGGGGAGGAGGTTCTGTACGTGGCTTATGCCGGGGATGAACTTTACATCCGGGATGACCCGAATTCGGAAGATCCTTTTCAGTTGACGAAGCGCGATCGCACTTTTATTCAGCCTTTGTCTTTTCACTACAATGAAGCCGAGCGCTACGCTTTGTCAAACGGTTTTTTGATGGAAATGTCTTATGTGGAGGAACTGTCTCCTCTCGATGAGGTAGAAATCGAAAATTTGGAGTGGCGGATTGCTTTGCCTTCGCAAACTCACCGACAAAAGGTCAGGAAAATTACGCCGATTGGAATGCCTTTTACTGAGGAAATTCAGGAAGGGGAACGGGTGGCGGTGTTTAAGTTCGATCGGCTGCACCCTGGGGAACGCCGAATTTTTGGCTGGAAGGCTTTGTTAGAAGTTCGATCGATTAAGTATCAGTTATCGCCTCGGGATGTCGAAAAGAGTCCGAAGCTGTCGCCGGAGTTTGCAGCTAAGTATTTGGTGGATAATGACAATTTGGCGATGGATACGGAGATTGTGCGATCGGCGGCTGCGGCGGCTATTGGTTCGGAAACTAACATTCTCAGGCAATTGCTGAGCATTCGTAATTTTGTTTACGATCAACTTTCTTACGGAATTAGACCTCACATTGACACTCCCGATATTGTGCTGCGCCGTGGTATCGGTTCCTGCGGCGAATACGTGGGACTTTTGTTAGCTTTGGCTAGGTTAAACGGGATTGCTTGCCGCACGATCGGCCGCTACAAGTGTCCGGCTTTTGGTGACAGAAAAGGTGTGTCGCTGGAGCCGGATTTCAATCACGTTTGGCTGGAATTTTACATTCCAGGTTTTGGCTGGGTGCCGATGGAATCTAATCCTGATGATATTCAAGACAGAGGCCCTTATCCGTTGCGATTTTTTATGGGTTTGGCTTGGTATCACGTAGAAATTGGCAAAGGAATCCGGTTTCAAGGTCTCACCAGCGGCGGTCTTCCTTTAAACAAGGAGGATGTTTCCGTGGGGAGTCTGGCAATTAATCATGTGAGGTTTACCATTTTGGAAGAGTTGCCAGCAGTTTGAAGGGAGTCTTAACAGTTAACAGTTAGCCGTCAACATTTAACTGTTAATTGTTAACATTTTTCATCTAAAATCGAAAGTAGAAAATGTAAAATCAGAGGAAGAGGGGTTGTGGAATTTTCGATTGCTAATTTTCTCGTTTTAGTGGCCTTTGTACTGCTGGTGACGGTGACTGGCGGGGTCGCTTATTTGACTTCTGTTGAGTGGCGCGATCGTAGGCGGTTAGATAAGGCTAAACGGAAAAAAAAGTAGCTCTTTGCTGTTGACAAATTGCATCTTTTATGATAAAAAACAAGGCAACCTGGTTGGGTCGCCTTGTTTTTTGATTTGACGTATTTTCACCGCAGAGGTGCAACTAAAGAGAGAACATAGGTGTGGCGCTTCAAAAAAATCTTATTGAATAGCCTTAATTGACAGATTTTTTCTACTTTTTATTTTTCCGCTTCCCTCCACCTGTTTTAGGTGGGTTTCCCCGCAACAAATCACCTAAAGCATCATTACTTCTGTTATTAAAATCAAAATTATTTTTCCCAAACGCCTTTAATAACTCTCTCTGATATTCCTCATGTTCGTAGGGTAAAGAACCGGCCCACGCATAGATAAATGCTTTCGGCGTATAACTTTTTTGCAGATGTACCTTGAAAGTATCGTATGTATTAATTACTTGCTTTGTGGCCTGACCTAAATCACCGATATTATCTTTTAATTCTACAAAACAGATAACACGCTTGCTGTCTTTAGCGTAAAACACCATCAGGTCGCACATTTTTTGACCTTTTTCTGTGCCCCATAAAAATTGACGCAGCTTACAACCAGGATTTGATTGGTCATCTATGTTAAAAAAAAGTATTGTTTCGCCTTCTAGGGGTTCTACTTTTACTGAAGCTTTATGGTAAGGATTCAGGTCAAAAAAACTTAAGTGGCGGCATCTGGTAAAATAAAGGAATGAAAAAGCCCACAGCCACCAGA
>NZ_JAUBUJ010000246.1:0-1508 GCF_036705405.1 Microcoleus sp. B13-B6 | reverse complement strand
TTTGCTAAATTTTTCTCAAAAAAAGGTGGATATCCCAGGTTTAAGAAGAAAGGGCATCACGACTCTTTCACGATTGACGCTAGCGGTAAGCCTATCCCTGTGGGCGGTACATCTATAAAGCTGCCGACAGTCGGCTGGGTAAAAACTCACGAAGGGTTGCCTCATACAACTTGCAAGTCAATCACCATCTCGCGCACTGCCGATAGTTGGTTTATCGCATTTGCCTACGAACAACATCATGAACCTACAGTCAAAAGTCATGACGTTGTAGGAGTTGACCTGGGTGTTAAAGAGTTGGCTACGCTTTCAACTGGCGTAGTATTTCCGAACCCAAAGCACTATAAAGCGCATCTCGCAAAACTTAAGAGATTGTCAAGAGTCTTAGCGAGAAAGGTGAAAGGTTCCAATAATAGATGTAAAGCCAAAATTGAACTAGCAAAGCATCATGCAAAAATAGCAAACCTCAGAAAAAATACTCTACATCAAATCACTACTTACTTATGCAAAAACCACGCAACGATAGTAGTAGAAGATTTGAATGTCTGTGGAATGCTAAAGAATCACAAACTTGCGGTATGGTAATAGCTGATTGTGGATTCCATGAATTCAAGCGCCAGTTAGAATACAAAGCTAAAAAATTTGGCTGCGAGATCGTCGTTGCCGACCGCTGGTTCCCATCAAGCAAGACCTGTTCAAATTGCGGACTAATCCAAGGTATGCCGTTAAAAGAAAGGACTTATAACTGTGAAAGTTGCGGTCATTCGATAGACAGGGATTTGAATGCAGCAATAAATTTATCACGGTTGGCTAAACCGTGAAAGCTTACTGAGGGATAGCCGCTCCCATGCCCCCGATGAAGTAAGAAGCAAATGTCTAGACTTGTCTAGTATTTGTATAGCAGAAGGAATATCTATTGCGCTCGCAAGCTATATTACTATTAGCCACATCTACGATTGCACAGCTATCAATCAGAGCATATTTACTTATGCAATTGTAACTATCCGTACAAATGCGAGCGCTCTAGAGCGTCAATCAATACTATGATAAAAAGTTGTAGTTAGTAGAGAATCAGTAAAATATATAAAAAATTCTCCCAGCTATCAGTAGGTTCTGTCGCTGGGAGAAATCGCTGGAAAGTCGGTTGATTCAACTAACGCAGGTATCTCGATTAATTCGATTTCAAACCTTCGCTGCATTCGCCGTTATTCTTTAGGCACAGTAGGCTTTGGTTGCATGTCAAAAATAATCACAAATGTGCGCGTTTTCACTAATCGCTGCAAAACCCGTAGATGATCATCTGCATCGTTTCTCTTACGAAATCGTGCCACAATAACACGCTGACAATTAGGAAGCAGGCTAATGATACACCACGGGTGCAATTTTTCAGAGTAGGTCATTTTAGTACCTCAGCAGTAAAAGTAACAGATTGTGCTCTTGTTTCATTGCTTGCCAAGACAGTAATTGAATAATCTTGTCAAAGACAGGTCACGGTGACATTGATATTTGAC
>NZ_JAUBUJ010000245.1:0-1510 GCF_036705405.1 Microcoleus sp. B13-B6 | reverse complement strand
GTAAGGATTCAGGTCAAAAAAACTTAAGTGGCGGCATCTGGTAAAATAAAGGAATGAAAAAGCCCACAGCCACCAGAGAGCAGAAAAAAACCGAAATCGAGCAGTTGAGCCAAGCTGAACTGGTAGAAATGGTACTGGGGCTGCAAAAAATTATTGAAGAATTGCAAGAAAAACTAGCCATTGCTACGGGAAAAAATCGAACCACCAGTCAGACTTCATCAAAACCTCCATCAACGGATCTCATCCAAAAACCAGAGAAAGCAACAGTCAAACCAGAAGCAGACCAAAAAAAGAAACCAGGTGGACAACCAGGTCATGAGGGGAAAACCCGAAAAGGGTTTGGACGAGTAGACAGAACTGAAATTAGCTCACCCAGCATCTGTCTTAATTGTGGTAGTCAAGAATTAAGTGAAGTAATCAACATCCACTCTCAGCAAGTAGCAAGTCTAGTGGCGAAACCAATTGAAGTCGTTGAATATCAGACACAATCGTGTAAATGTCTCGAATGTGGTGCAGTAGTTAGAGGAGAACCACATCAGGGAGTGGTTCCAGGGCAAGACTTGAGCGTTAATCTCCAAGCCCTCTGCGTCTGGCTGGGCAATTATGGGCATCTTTCCTACGCCAAGCTGACTGAATTATTGTGGGAACTCGGCAGGATAGAAGTGGGAGTGGGAACACTCCAAAAAACCAATCAACGAGTAGCAGCAGCAGTTAAGCCAGCCCTCAATGCACTGTGGAAATGGGTCCCTGAGCAATCAAATGTTCATGTAGATGAAACCCCGTGGTGTGTCATGGGAGTCAAAGAATGGCTATGGACAGCTAGTGGAGAGGGATTCTGTTTATTCCATGCCGCAGATACAAGGGGACGCGTGGAACTAGAAACCATGCTGGGTACAGAATTTGCTGGCGTCTTAAGCTCAGATGATTTCAGTGTTTATAATGGTGGCACAATCACAGCCCAACAGAAGTGTCTAGCTCATTTACGGCGGCATTTTAAGAAAGTGCTGGGACTTGGGGGAAACAATAATAATGCAGAAGTCGCTCAAATATTTCTGTCATTAATTGATGAAGCTTTTAGCTCCCATGAGGCCTGGCGCAAGACGAAGGATCGACTCACCTACGACTCGTGGGCCCAGGATTTCAAAATACGATTGAATAAAGCCCTTGCTACTTGGTTGAACCAAGTTGGTTATGCAGCAGGTTTGTTGCTCAAATCCTTACGAGATAAGGCAGAACAATGGTGGTATTTTCTGAATGACCCCTCGGTGCCTCCGGATAATAATTTAGCAGAACGTTCCCTACGCCTAGCTGTAACGAAACGGAAAGTGTCTGGTGGCTCTCGTTCGATGAAGCGATTTGAGGAAACGGCTAATCTGCTGAGTGTGATTCAAACCTGTCGTTTTCAAGCTCGTTCAGTAATGGCTTTTTTCCGTGAGGCTCTTTCTGCCCATTCTTGTGACTACTTTCCTATGCCTGACCTCATTCCCGAATTTCAGACCTGAATCCTTAC
>NZ_JAUBUJ010000052.1:42796-58219 GCF_036705405.1 Microcoleus sp. B13-B6 | reverse complement strand
GCCCATCCCACAATAACAATTAAAATTGTAAGTTATTTAATTCGCGATCCTAAGCTAACAACTCCCACCGTCCCAACTTTCAAGCTAATCAAGATTGAAAGTTTGAACGTTAAGGGCATGATGGCGAATCACAAGCTGGCTGAGGCAATATCGGATCTAGGATTTTACGAATTCAAACGCCAACTTGATATGGCGTGCAAAATGTATGGGGCAAATTTAGTGCTGGTAGACCAATTATTCCCCAGCACTAAAACTTGCTCTAATTGTGGCACTAAAAAAGATATGCCACTAAGCATTCGGACTTTTGATTGTCCTGCTTGTGGCATATCTTTAAGATAGGGATTTTAACGCCAGCCTCAACATTTTGAATTGGGAACCCTCGGCAGCCAGGGGGGTAGCCTACTTATCTTGGGATTAGCCGTCTACCCAACAGCGTAGGAAGTAAACTCCGAATTGTGTCTAAAAATGGGTTTAGAAAAGTTTAGGTAAGTTTTACAAAGCAGAAACAGGAGCGATCGCAGGTGGAGAGGCCGGGATGCGAGGAGGTGGAGAAATCCTGAACTGCTGGAGTTGCTGCGGGGTTAGTGATCGCAAAATTCTCAGTCCGAGGGTGTCTCTGGAGATGCTTAAAGCGTAGGATGGCTCCAGATACGGGCGGAAATTGGATTTGTTGTTCAAATAGCATTCCATGAAAGCTAGGCTGAGTCCGCTGAGGTAGCGGCGGGCTAAAGCTGGTTCGGGCCCGATCGCCTGTGGTGGTGGCAGAAAGAGGCTTTGAGGGGATTCCTCGATCGTTGAGAAGTGAGTCCCATTGTTCATCAGTACGAGATATTTGTTGGGCGATGTCAGCCAAGTGAACGGTTGAATTTGTTCGAGCAAAGCGGGGGCGACGGTATCGGCGCTGCCTGCGATTAGCATGACTGGGATTTGGATTTTGCTGAGGTTTGTTTCTCCGAGAATGCTGCTGACGATCGGGTTGACGGCGATCACAGCTTTGATGCGCGGGTCGTCGAAATTGTACTGGTTGCGCTCTAGGCCGCGGGCGCGGCACTGCAACAGTAGGGAGAGGTTCCAAGTATCGTTTTCGAGTCCGCAATCTTTGTCTAGCTGTGCAAAATTAATCCCTGCCCCGGCTAATGCTAAAGCCGTATAGCCACCGAAAGACTGGCCGATGACGCCGACTCGCTGCAAGTCGAGCTGCCCTTGGTAGGTCGGATCGGTTGTAGAAAGTTTGGTTAAATAATCGAGCAGGTCTTTGATGTCGAGGGGGCGGTTGACAAATTCTGCTGGTTCTGCTACTTGATTGGCTCTGCCTGTTACTAAGTCTTGGATTTGTTGGGCGTTGCTGCCGGGGTGTTCGGGGACGGCGACGGCAAAGCCGTAGGAGGCTAGGTGTTTGGCTAAATATTGAAAGGAAAGGCGATCGGAACCTAAACCGTGGGAAATTACTACTACTGGGGCCGGTTGCGGGCTCCGCTGCGGCAGGTAAATGTCCATATCAAACGTGCGCTCCTCTTCGAGGGCTTCGCTAACGCGATTTGGACTCGTCAAAGTTACCGATGATTTTTTCCAAGTATAGGGGCCCGGTAGCTGGGGCTGCAGCATGGCGGCGGGCGGTATGGCGGGTTCAGAGGCTGCTTGTGCTTCGGACAATTGAGCGACTCCAGCGATCGTCTGATTGGAACGGTTGATCAGCGATGTGAGCTCGTTGGCGATACCTAAGCCACGGGCGATGTCAATCCTGATGCCATAGGTGGGGAATTTCCGCAGCACGTTGAGAATTGTCAGGCCTTCGGGATCTGAGGCTGCTAAAATCAGGGCGGCTCGGATGGCATAAAATCCAGGCTGCCGAGCTTTGGTTTGAATTACTCGGCCCAACCGTTTCAGCAGCACTTCTCCTTGAGGCGTGTAGAGAAATTGGGCGATCGTCACGGGGCTGATTTCAGCTTTCGCTTGCAGGGCGCTGCGAATCTCAGCTAGCTGAGATTCTTTGGCGTACTGAGCGAAGCCGTCCAAGTTTGAGTCTATTTTGCCTTCTTTGGCGAACAGTGCCAGGGATTCGATGGGAACTGATTCTTCTAGTGGCCCGTAAGTTACGTAAATTCGCTCGGCACCCATTGCCGGTGCGGCGGTGCAAACAGCCGTGAATGCACACAATCCTAGGTATTTTGGGGCGATCGACCGCCGAGTGCGAAGGGCAGCAGTGGAGAGGCTCGAAAACAGACTGTTCATAACTTTCACACCTAGGACTTCTAATAATTAGTCGGTGAAATGATGTAAATTGTTTCGCCAACATTTAATGCCAAAAAATCGATCTGTTGCTTGGGATGCTTCGGAAATTAGGTTATCTTGGGAAGCATAGCCAAAAAAGCAATTTTCTGACCTGACAAGACTAGCTGAAATTTAAAATTCAACACCCAGGGGTCAAACCTACTGGAATGCCCATTGATTATTTTTTCAGCTATGCAAGATATTTTCGATCGAGTTTGTAACTACAGCCTGAGTGGGAGAATTTATGATGTTCAATGCAACTGCTATCCTGATTGACGCTTTTGTGCAAGAGTTGCAGGCCGGCTACCGTCGCACCTACGGCAAGTACAAGCCTGACTACCCTGAAATTATCGCCTGGGCAGGGACTATGGCTCTGGAAAATATCGCTAACTGCGATGCTCTTTACCACAATGTGGAACACACAATGCTCGTGGCTTTGGTGGGACAAGAGATTCTCCGCGGCAAACATATTCGCGAAGGGGGAGTGTCGCCGGAAGATTGGCTGCACTACCTGATCTCGCTGCTGTGTCACGATATCGGCTACGTCAAAGGTGTTTGCCGCCAAGACCAAGAAGCTGTGGGACTATATGCTACGGGTATTGACGGGGGCATGGTTTCTGTGCCGATCGGCGCAACTTCTGCCAGTTTAACTCCTTATCATGTCGATCGAGGAAAACTCGTAATTGACGAACGCTTCGGGGGCCACACATTAATTGATGCCGAACAAATCAAGCGCAATATTGAATTGACGCGCTTCCCAGTTCCGGCTAGCGAAACTCATCAAGACCGAAATAATTATTCTGGACTCGCTAGGGCCGCTGATTTGATCGGTCAGTTGAGCGATCCAAATTACCTGCGAAAAATAAGTGCCCTGTTCTACGAATTTGAGGAAGTCGGCACTAATAAAATCTTGGGCTACAAGTCTCCGGGAGATTTGCGGCAAAATTACGCCAAGTTTTATTGGAATGGAGTTTTTCCCTACATTCCTGCAGCTTTGAACTACTTGGAATTGACCCAGGGAGGCAAACAAATTATTGCCAACCTCTACGCCAACGTATTTCAGGTAGAACACGCTGAACCGCTCGCTTTCAAGCATAACGCTCAAGAATTCACCAAATTCCCCGCCAATCGCAAATTAAACGGCGAAAAAGATGGTGATTATATTCAACCTTCCGTGTTGCCCGGAGAAAACAAGCCATTTGGGGATTTTCCCGACTTAAATTTGTGATAGATAATTTACGCGCTGAATTAGGCAGCTATAAAGACGATTCATAATTAAAAAAAGATGAATGTTTTAGTGGGGCTTCCTTTTCTGTCAGCTATAGTAGAGCTAAAAATTAGTTGTTTATTAGGAAGAGTGCGGTCATGGAAACCAAAAATATTGAAGTCGTTTTTAGCTTTGATACAACTGGCAGTATGTACCCTTGTTTGACACAAGTTCGTCGGAAAATCAAAGAGACGGTAACGAGATTGCTCGATGAAATTCCTGGCATTCGGATTGGCATTATTGCCCACGGAGACTATTGCGATGCTGACAGCACATACGTAACTAAACACCTCGATTTGTCAGGCGATGTCGGCACAATTTGCAATTTTGTTCAAAATGTAGAGCCAACTGGCGGCGGCGATGCTCCAGAATGTTATGAATTAGTCTTGCACGAAGCTCAGTCACTTTCTTGGACTCCAACTAATTCCAAAACCTTGGTACTAATTGGCGACGACATCCCGCACGCACCCGCTCAAACTCCTCAAAAACTTAACTGGCGTCATGAATTAGATAAGTTAGCACAGATGGGAATTACCGTTTACGGCATCCAAGCTCTCAACTGTCCACACGCCAGTTTATTCTACAAAGAACTAGCCGAAAAATCTGGCGGTTTTCACCTCAATCTTGACCAATTTTCTTACATTACAGATTTATTTTTAGCAGTTTGTTACCAACAGTCATCTAACGAACAACTACAAGCTTACGAACAAGAAGTTGTCAGTCAAGGTCGCATGAGTCGCGGATTAAACAAGATGTTTGATACCATGCTAAAGCGGGAAGACGTGGCTGTTTACGAATCAGCAGAAGTGCGAGCCGTAAAACCGGGGAGATTTCAGATTCTTGAAGTAGACAGCGAGATTTCAATTAAAGCTTTTGTTTTAGAGAATGGTTTGGCTTTTAAAACGGGGCGCGGATTTTATGAGTTTACTAAAACAGAAACTATCCAAGGTAAGAAAGAAATTGTACTGATGGAACGTTCTACAGGGGATTTGTTTGAAGGAGAAGCGGCGCGAGAAATGTTGGGTTTGCCAATGGGCGAGACTGTCCGCATCAAACCGAGCAATCTAGAAAAGTATGCGGTTTTTGTGCAAAGTACCTCGGCTAATCGCAAGCTGATGGGTGGAAGTCGTTTCCTTTATGAAGTTGAAGATTGGGATCGTTAATCGCATCTTAAATCTCCAAACTACAACCGCAGAGTGACCCAGAGCGTGGTAAAATCCGCTATAAGTAAGGTAATATCCGCCATAAGCACCCGACAAATATTTGGTGCGTCGATGACTATACGATCTGTGTTTATCCTATACATCTGCGGTTAAAAAATATACATTTTCAAATTAATATGCAACCCGAAATCCAGCAGCAAATTCAACAGTTGAGGCAGCAGCTACAGGAAGCTAGCTATGCTTATTATGTTCTCGATGCGCCGATTATGCCAGATGAGGTGTACGATCGACTTTATCGCCAGTTGCAAGAATTAGAATCAGATTATCCTGAATTAATTATTGCGGAAAGTCCGACTCAGCGCGTGGGAGAACAGCCTGCTACTCAATTTTTTAGCGTCAAACACAATATTCCTCTCTACAGTTTGGAAAATGCTTTTAATTTTGAGGAATTTGCTAAATGGCAGGAACGCTGGCAAAGGGTAGCACCTTCCCTAACCCCCGGTCAAGAAGGAAATGCACCCCCCCTAACCCCCCCTTATCAAGGGGGGGGACAAGAGGGAATAACATCTTCCATTAGCAATAAGGAAAATAGGGAAATTACTCCCCCCCTTAGCAAGGGGGGGTTGGGGGGGGTTTCCTATGTTTGCGAGTTAAAAATTGACGGTTCTGCTTTAGCGTTAACCTATGAAAATGGAGTTTTAGTTCGCGGTGCGACGCGGGGAGACGGCATCGCCGGAGAGGAAATTACTCAAAATGTTAAAACTATTCGCTCGATTCCTCTGAAGATCAATTTAGATAATCCGCCGCCTGTTGTGGAAGTGCGGGGAGAGGCTTTTTTGTCTTTAGCTGTGTTTGAGGAAATTAATCGGGAACGGGAAAAAGCAGGGGAACAATTGTTTGCTAATCCTCGCAATGCTGCGGCGGGTACGCTGCGGCAGTTGGATTCTAAAATTGTGGATAAGCGCAAATTAGATTTCTTTGCTTATACTCTGCATTTAGATCAAGGTAACGAGGGTAACACGCAGTGGGATTCGTTGGAATTGTTGCGACGAATGGGGTTTAAGGTGAATCCCAATCGCAAAATTTGCTATTCTTTGGATGAGGTTCGGGAGTATTACGAATATTGGGATACTGAGCGGCGGAATTTGCCTTACATGACGGATGGGGTTGTTGTTAAGATTAATTCGGTTTTGCTGCAAAAACAATTGGGTTTTACTCAGAGGTTTCCGCGTTGGGCGATCGCCCTGAAGTATCCCGCGGCCGAAGTCCCTACAATAGTAGAAGCTGTCACCGTGCAAGTAGGCAGAACCGGGGCTCTAACTCCTGTAGCGGAACTGAAACCGGTGCAGTTGGCGGGGACGACGGTTTCGCGGGCTTCTCTCCATAATAGCGATCGACTTTCCGACCTAAATCTCCATATTGGCGATACTGTGATTGTCAGAAAAGCTGGGGAAATTATACCAGAAGTTGTGCGAGTTTTGCCGGAACTTCGCCCCCAAAATGCTCAACTTTTTCAAATGCCTAGTTGCTGTCCCGAATGCGAACAGCCTGTGGTTCGGGAAAAGGGGGAGGCCGTTACTCGCTGCATCAATACATCTTGTCCGGCAATTTTGAGGGGTTCGCTGATTCATTTTTGCAGCCGGGATGCTCTGGATATTAACGGTGTTGGCGAAAAGTTGGTGCAGCAAATGGTTGATAGCAATCTGGTGCATTCTGCGGCGGATTTGTACGATTTGACAGCGGAAAGATTGATGAGTTTGGAACGCATGGGTAAGAAGTTAGCAGAAAAGTTGGTAAGTGCGATCGCCCAATCCAAAAATCAACCTTATTCGCGCGTACTTTACGGCTTGGGCATCCGCCACGTCGGCAGCGTGAATGCTCAATTGCTGACAGAAAGGTTTGCAAATGTAGAAGAGTTAGCAGGGGTATCGGCGGCATCGATTGAGGGCGTTTACGGCATCGGGCCGGAAATTGCTCAAGCTGTTTATCAGTGGTTTCGAGTTCCGGCAAATCAAAGTTTAATTGCACGGTTGAAAACTGCGGGATTGCAATTGCAGTCAGAAGTAAAAAATCCCAATTTAGCCAGCACAAATTTACAACTGGCAGGCAAAAGCTTTGTGCTTACCGGAACTTTGCCCACTTTGAAACGAGATGAAGCTAAAGATTTGATTCAAAAAGCAGGAGGTAAAGTCACAAGTTCTGTGAGTGCTAAAACTGATTATGTGGTTGTGGGAGAAGAGGCGGGTTCTAAGTTGGAAAAGGCTCAATCTTTGGGAATCGAACTACTTTCGGAATCAGAGTTATTAGAACTGCTATCGAAACCATAAATGATTGGTGACAGTCAATATCTCTCTCTTTTCTCTTTCTCTGCGCCCTCTGCGCCCTCTGCGGTTCAAAAAAAAGCTGATTCACTTCATACCAATTTTTTATGAGGCCCCGTAGAATCCGATCCCCCCTAACCCCCCGCCGGAGGGGGGGACAAGATTCTTCTCAAAGTCAACCCCTACTCCCCTTAATAAGGGGCATTTAGGGGGATCGAGATATTTACAACTTCACATTAAATTGGTATCAGCCGTTTTCCAAGAACATCGCCAACAATTCTATTGCCCTAGGTGCAAAATAGCCGATCCTCTTCGAGGGCTCTGCTAACGCGACTTGGGCAATACCTCAAAAGGCATAGAAATCGCGACCCCCCTTGGTGAATGTACATACTTCCCCGGCGGTGCTGCGCCAATCGGTTGTCGGTACAGGCTAGTTTTGCTAAAATTTGATAAAGTTTGCAATAGCGATCGCAACTGCCAGATTAGCCAAGTCCCAGCAATCACAGGAGATACATTATGTCGGAAATTCCAGCAGAACAAACACAAACAAACTTGACAACTCCAGAAATAACTACCGAAAGCTCAATTTCTGGGGTGGAAAACGTGAAAAATAGTTTGGGAAACGTCCTAAATAGTTGGAAGTTGAAAGCAGGATTAGCCGTTGCTGTACTGTTTGCAGTGTCGCTATTTGCTTTCTACTGGCAGCATAACATTGCAGTCGTAGGTATGAAGAGTTGGGCGGCGCGATCGGGTGCTCAGCCGATCGAATGTATGGTAAGAGATACTAATAACGACGAGTATGTCAGTTGCAGCGCCCTCCTCGATCAGCAGATTGTCCCTCTTGAGTGCAGTTCGAGTTTGTTCAATATCGGCTGTCGAGTAAATTACGGAACTGCCGCACCAAATCCGAGACAAATCAACCCTAGATAGAGCATCTGGGGGTTAGAGATGATTGTTTAACGAACAGATTTGCTACTTAAAATATGGGACTTACAAAAAAACTCTCACCGTGAAAATACTCCAGCAATAAAGATCAGAAAAATCTTGTTTTTCTCATCGCAAAAGCAGGTAATGAAAGTTGCCTGCTTTTGCGATGAGGTAATCTGTGATAGATGATGTGCGACAGTATATTAATGTGAAGATTTCACCTTTAGCATGGGTATCAAAGCATCCTCAGCTACTATAATGGATAAGTCCGCTCGCCCCTAATGATTGCTGACTATCTTTAATAACATTTTCTTCTATCATTGAAACCTGAAAATGATCGAGATTAACGGCTACGAGATTCTCACTCAAATCTACGAAAGTATCAACTCCACCGTTTATCGAGGCATCCGGCAACAGGACAACCAAGCTGTCATCCTTAAATTCCTCAAAGAAGACTATCCTACTCCCTCCGAACTGGTTCGCTATAAGCAGGAATATGAAATTACCCGAAATCTGAATCTAGATGGAGTAATTAAAGCTTATGAATTAAAACCCTATCAGAGGACCCTGTGTATCATCCTTGAGGATTTTGGCGCGTCATCTTTAAAACACTTGATGGATGAGCGTAGGGAATCAGCCACGGGAGTATTGCCCCTACAGGAATTTCTGAGCATTGCTATTAAAACGGCTGAAATTCTAAGCAGTATTCACGCTGCGAATATTGTCCACAAAGATATTAACCCTGGCAATATTATTTTCAACCCAGAAATCGGGCGACTCAAAATTATAGACTTTGGTATTTCTACTAAATTCACCCGCGAAAATCCTACCCTAAAAAATCCTAACGTCTTAGAAGGTACTTTAGCTTATATTTCACCTGAACAAACAGGAAGAATGAATCGTTCTCTAGATTACCGCACCGACTTTTACTCTCTCGGTGCCACTTTTTATGAGTTGCTGACAGGACAACTTCCTTTTGAAACAAATGATGCCCTGGAGTTAGTGCATTGTCATATTGCTAAAGTGCCAATTTCTCCTCATCAACTTAATCCAGAAATTCCCCAGCCCCTGTCAGATATTGTAATGAAACTGATGGCCAAAACCGCTGAGGAGCGATACCAAAGTGCTTTTGGAATTAGAAATGATTTAGCAGAATGTTTGCATCAGTTACAAACCCAAGGAAATATCTCAGAATTTCCCTTGGGATCTCAAGATATTTCTGGGCAGTTCCACATTCCGCAAAAACTCTATGGACGCGAAGCCGAAGTAGAAGCCTTACTCACAGCATTTGAGCGAGTCGCAGACAATCCTTTCACCCCCCTTAATAAGGGGGGACAAGGGGGGGTAGAAATGATGTTAGTAGCGGGTTATTCTGGCATTGGAAAATCATCCCTAGTAGCAGAAATTCATAAACCAAATACAAAGCTAAGGGGCTATTTTACAGCAGGCAAATTTGACCAATTTCAAAAGAATGTTCCTTACTCGGCTGTGGTTAATGCCTTTAAAGGATTAGTGCAACAACTTTTAACAGAAAGTGAAGAACAACTAGCACAATGGCGAGAAAAATTGAAAAGCGCTTTTGGGATGAATGGTCAAGTAATTATTGATGTAATTCCTGAAGTAGAACTGATTGTCGGTAAACAGCCAGAAGTACCAGAATTAGGGGCAACGGAATCACAAAATCGCTTTAATATTCTTTTTCAAAACTTCATCCGAGCATTTTGCACCAAAGAGCATCCCTTAGTCATCTTTTTGGACGATTTGCAATGGGCTGACGCTGCTACGCTTAAATTAATTATACTGATGATGACAGATACAGAAATGCAATATCTGTTTTTAATTGGAGCTTATCGTGATAATGAAGTTAGCCCGACACACCCCTTAATGATGACTCTTGATGGGTTGCTCAAGGAGGGAGCAATTATTAATTATATTACCTTAGCACCTTTAGGAATAGAAAATATTAGTCAACTTATTGGCGATACATTATCTAGCAATTATGAATCAGTAAAATCCTTGGCAGAATTGGTGATTGAAAAAACTGGAGGGAATCCGTTCTTTGTTAATGAATTCTTGAAAACCCTGTACTCACAAAATTTAATCCAGTTTGATTTATCTTCTCTTTCTTGGCAATGGGATGTACACCAAATTCAAGCAAAGGGGATTACAGACAATGTAGTAGAGTTAATGATTGATAAAGTAAATAAACTGCCAGAATCTACACAGCAGATGTTACGTTTAGCGGCTTGTGTGGGCGCTAATTTCAACTTGCATACCCTTTCTCTCATTAGCGAAAAATCACCTAGAGAAACCTCTACTGACCTAGCACTGGCAATTCAGTCAGGCTTAATTTTACCCACATCAGAGTTAGATGCTGACCTCTTAATTCAAGATTATAAATTCCTGCATGACCGAGTACAACAGGCTGCTTATGCCATGATTTATGGCGAATCTAAACGTAGCTTCCATCTCAAAATTGGGCTATTGTTGTTGCAGAATCTCCCGAAAAATAAACGGGAAATCAGAATCTTTGAAATAGTCGATCATCTGAATTTTGGCAGAGATTTAATTGCAGATGATTCAGCAAAAATTGAATTAGCACGCTTGAATTTAGAAGCGGGCAAAAAAGCCAAATATGCAACGGCTTATGGAGCGGCACTGCAATATTTAAGAGCGGGATTAGAGTGTTTAATCGGAGATTTTTGGACGGAGTATTATGAATTAACTTTAGCCTTGCACAAAGAACGGGCAGAGGTTGAATACTTAAATGGATGTTTTGAGGATTCAGAAGCATTAATTGACCTAATTTTGAAAAATGTAAAATCCGACATAGAGAAGGCAGAAATTTACAACCTGTTGCTCGTGCAGTACACCATGAGTGCTAAATATGAAGAGTCAATACAAACAGGTAAAAAGGCTCTTTTCTTGTTAGGTGTAGACTTGCCTGACGCTAATTTTAAGGAGGCGCTAGACCTGGAAGTTGCCCGTGCAAAGAAGAATTTGGGGTCGAGAAAAATTGCTGACCTGATCGATGAACCAGAAATCACAGACCCCCAAAAAAGACTGGTACTAAAATTGTTAACAAATACTGATCCACCTGCCTATTTTTTTAACCAAGAAATGTATGCAGTTATTGTTTTAAAAATGGCTAATATTTCTTTGCAATACGGCAATATTGCCGTATCGTCAAAAGGATTTGTAACTTACGGAATGATTCTTGGCTCTATTTTAGGTGACTATCAATCTGGCTATGAATTTGGTAAGCTAGCTGTAGAGGTGAGTAAAAAATTTAATAGTTCCAGTCAGAGATGCAGTGCTTGTTTAGTTTTGGGCGGTCATTTGAATAACTGGGTAAAGCATATTAAATTGGCTGAGGCTATTTTGAATGAGTCCTATCAAGCTGGCTTAGAATCTGGAGAATTACTGCACTCTGGCTACGCTATCGAACACAAATTGCGATACCTATTTTATCAGGGTAAAAATTTAGAACCTCTGGTGATAGAGGTGGAAAAATTTTTACAGTTTAACCAAAAAATCAAAAACCAATGGGCAATTGATGGAATGCTGGGTTTTCAAATAACTCTCTTTAATTTAAGCAGTAGAACTCCTAATAAATTCGTATTTTGTAACAACGAAATTAGCGATGAAGAATTTTTAGAAAGCTGTAAAGCACATAAAAGTTTGGCGTTGATTTGCACTTTTTATATTTTTAAATCTCAGGTTTTATATCTGTATGATCAGCTACATGAAGCGCTAAACTGTGCATTGAAAGCCAAAGAATTTATGATTTTTACGTTAGGGCAGTTCCAAATTTCTGAACATAATTTTTACACTTCACTAATCCTGGTGTCGCTGTATCTTGATGCTTCCGAGTCCGAACAAAAACACTATTGGGAGCAGTTAGAATCGCAGCAAGAACAGATGAAAATATGGGCAGATAACTGTCCTGAAAACTTTCTGCACAAATACCTGTTGGTGGAGGCAGAAATTGCGCGTATTTCTGGTCAAGGAATGGAAGCACTAGATTTGTACGATCGCGCCATTGCTTCAGCTCATGAAAATGAGTATATTCAGAATGAAGCTTTAGGCAATGAATTAGTCGCCAAATTCTGGTTAGGGAAAGGCAAAGAGGAAATTGCCAAACTTTACATGAGAAAAGCTCACTATGGCTACCAACTTTGGGGTGCTAAGCGTAAAGTAGAGGATTTGGAGCAGAAATATCCGCAGTTAATCCCCAAAGTATCTGCCCAGAAACAAATTGATGTGCAGACTACTGCTATGGGCACAGCATCTTCAACAAGTGGAGCAAGTTCAAATATAGACTTGTCCACAGTTATCAAAGCTTCCCAAGTTCTGGCTGGTGAAATTGCGAGCAACAAATTGTTAGAAAAGTTAATGACAATTTTAATGAAAAATGGCGGAGCACAAAAAGGCTTTCTTGTCTTATCAAATAAGGAGAAGTTAACCATTGAAGCTAGAGGGGAAGTTGACAAAGAACAAGTAGAAGTTTGGCAAAGTAGTCCGATTGAAAGCAGCGATAATCTTCCTGTAGGCATGATAAAATATGTAGCGAGAACTCAGGAAGATGTAGTGCTATCAGAGGCTACAAAAGAGGGTATTTTTACTAGCGAACCCTATATTATAAAAAATCAGCCTAAGTCAGTCTTATGCGCTCCTATTATTAATCAAGGTAAACTGATCGGCATTCTGTATCTGGAAAATAATCTGACTACCGGGGCGTTTACCCCAGATAGATTGGAAGTCTTAAAAATCTTATCCTCCCAAGCAGCTATTTCGATCGAAAATGCTCGCCTCTATCAAAACTTAGAAGATAAAGTTCAAGAACGCACGGCTCAACTAGCTGAAGCGAATCAAGAAATTAGCACCCTCAATCAGAAATTAAAAGCGGAAAATGTTCGCATGAGTGCAGAACTCGATATTGTCAAACAACTGCAACAAATGGTGTTGCCAAAACCGTCAGAATTAGAGGCAATTGAAGGCTTAGAAATAGCTGGTTTTATGGAACCTGCTGACGAAGTTGGCGGTGATTACTACGATGTATTGCAACAGGATGGTCAAGTCAAGATTAGCATTGGCGATGTCACGGGACATGGTTTAGAAAGCGGCGTGTTGATGATTATGGCACAAACGGCTGTCAGGACGCTTCAGAAAATGAAGGAAACAGATCCAGTGAAGTTTTTGGATGTCCTCAACCAGACTCTTTATGATAATCTCCAGCGCATGGACTCCTCTAGAAATATGTCTCTAGCTATCTTAGACTATGCCGGAGGTGTTCTGAAATTAAGCGGACAACATGAGGAAATGATTGTGGTGCGCGCTGATGGAAAATTGGAGCGCATAGACACGATGGATTTAGGCTTTCCCATTGGCTTAGTAGAAGAGATTGGCGAGTTTATTGCTTCTTCAGAAGTGCAGTTAAATCCTGGGGATGTGGTGGTGCTTTATACTGATGGAATTCCTGAAGCTTTCGATATTAATAAAGCGCAGTACGGATTAGAAAGGTTGTGGCAAGTTGTGGTTGAAAATCGTCAGCGCTGTGCCCAAGAAATTCGGGAAGCTGTAATTGATGATGTGCGGCAGTATATTGGCACTCAGAAGGTTTTTGATGATATTACTTTGGTGGTGATGAAACAGAAATAGAACTTTTTTATCGCGAGTTGGGCGGTTGAAACCGCTACTACACAACAAAAGTCCGCCTTCGCGGACTCAAGAAATCAAGATGGCAGATTACCAAGGGCTTCCGATCATGGTGAAACTGCTCCAGTAGTAAGGATGAGAAAAGTTTTGGTTTGGTTGTTGTAAATTAGCAGGTAAATTTAACTTGCCGCCTGTTGTTACTAGCTGTCCGTTTTCCATCCGAACTTTACCGGACATTATTGCTTGTTGAGTCAGTTGCAAAGCTTCTGCCTTAGTTGTGGTTCCTCGCAACTGGTGGTAAAATTCGCTCATCAGCCCCAAAGTGCCTCCATCGTCAACATACCACAAACTTCCTAAAGCAGATTTCGCGCCGGATTTTACTGCTAATCCTCCAAAACCTAACTCTGCTTCCCGATCGCCCATAGCAGTTCTACAAGCACTTAATACTAACAAGTCTACCTGCGGATTGCGCCAATTCAAACTCTCCATGTGATCGAGCTGCAATTTGGAATTCCACATTTGAATGTAGGAATTGCTCGCTTTTCCCGGTTTGAATTCAGCGTGAGTTGCTAGGTGAACGATCCGAAATCCTCCCTTGGTGTGTTCCGACGTGAGATTATCTAAAGTGAAAGCAGAATTGAGGAAAGATGGGCTCTGCCACTGAGCGGAAATCGCCTGCAGTTCGATCGGCACACTGGGCAAGGGCTGTTGGTCAACAAATTCTGACCTTCCCATTGCTAGCACTGTGGCGTCTCTAACAGCTTTATAATCGGTATTAGTCGAGCTAAAACTCGGAATTAGGCTAAAACTGTATTTTTCAATCAAGAAGCCTTTACCGTCGTGCAAAGCGGCAAAGGGCAGGCTTCGCAATCCCGGATCGACTGACAGTAATAAAGTTTGAATTCCTAAGTTTTGTAAGTCTTTTTCTAGGGGTGCGATCGCCCATTTATATAGTTGCTGGGCGGCGGCTAGATAAGTGGTACTAGCGCGTTTTGCGGGATTGGTGATTTCAGCGCGCAACTCCTGCACGGTGGGGAAAAGAGCTGCTCTGTTGGCTTCGGGGACGCTGTAATGAATCGGCCACCCGGCAGGAGGAACTAAAATTATTTCTAGTCGATCTTCTCGCGAGACCATGTAGATAATACCAGACCGCTTGCCGGTTTGCTGTTCGATATTTTGTAAAGTTTGTTGGGCTGTCGAAATCAAGGTTTTTTCCTCTAGGAGGTTGGCTTCTACCCCCAGGTATTCTGCAAATTCTTGATTCCTCATTTCTTCGATTCCCCAGACTGTTTTCTGTATGTCGTTACCTTCAAAAAGTCGATCGGGAGACGGAACATATCCCAGAACTAAATTAGAAGTAGGGTTAACTGTTGGTGCTTGTTGGGATGCGAGTGAAGAGGCTACGATGCCAGCGGGTAATTGACTGGTGATACTTGGATCGAGGGTTAAAATTCGATGATCGGCAGCAGCAACACCGAGATTGTCTAGCGATCGACTTTCGGGGCGTTTAAAGTCTTGTTCATCGGAGGTTGACGGTTCGGGTGTGGGTGTATCGGCGGCTGTGGGCGATTTTGGTGCTGTCACAGGTGTGGGCACTTGTATTTCCGTAGGATCGATCGGAGTGGGAGTGACGCTCGGAGTGGGAGTTAGGGTGACACTTGGAGTGGGAGTTGGAGTTATTAGCGGAGTGGGAGTGACAACTGCAGTCGGAGTTGGAGTTACTACCGGAGTTGGAGTTGGAGTTATTAGCGGAGTGGGAGTGACAACTGCAGTCGGAGTTGGAGTTACTACCGGAGTTGGAGTCGGAGTTGGAGTT